>NZ_VCCF02000001.1:0-245000 GCF_005938045.2 Pseudomonas sp. KBS0710
AAATGTGGGAGCGGGGAGTCAGTTAGAAAAAGCCCAACGGGTTAATGTCGTAGCTCACCAGCAGGTTCTTGGTCTGCTGGTAGTGATCCAACATCATCTTGTGGGTCTCACGGCCCACGCCGGACTTCTTGTAGCCACCAAACGCGGCATGCGCCGGGTACAGGTGGTAGCAGTTGGTCCACACACGGCCCGCCTTGATCGCGCGGCCCATGCGGTACGCGCGGTTGATGTCGCGGGTCCATACGCCGGCGCCGAGGCCGAACTCGGTGTCGTTGGCAATCGCCAGGGCTTCGGCTTCATCCTTGAAGGTGGTGATGCTCACCACTGGGCCGAAGATTTCTTCCTGGAACACGCGCATCTCATTGGTGCCCTTGAGCAGGGTCGGCTGGATGTAATAACCACCAGCCATGTCGCCCGTCAGTTGCTCGACCTTGCCGCCGGTGAGCAGTTGCGCGCCTTCGCCCTTGGCGATTTCCAGATAGGACAGGATCTTGTCGAACTGCTGCTCGGACGCCTGGGCGCCGACCATGGTGTCGGTGTCCAGCGGGTCGCCGCGTTTGATCTGCTCGATCTTCTTCATCACCACTTTCATGAAGTCGTCGTAGATCGACTCTTCCACCAGCGCGCGGGAAGGGCAGGTGCACACTTCGCCCTGGTTGAAGAACGCCAGCACCAGGCCTTCGGCGGCTTTTTCGATAAACGAAGGTTCGGCTTTCATGATGTCGGCAAAGAAGATGTTCGGCGACTTGCCGCCCAGCTCGACGGTCGACGGAATAATGTTCTCGGCCGCCGCGTGCATGATGTGCGAGCCCACTGGCGTGGAGCCGGTGAAGGCGATCTTGGCGATACGCTTGCTGGTGGCCAGTGCTTCGCCGGCTTCTTTACCGAAGCCGTGCACCACGTTCAACACGCCGGGTGGCAGCAGGTCGCCGATCAGCTCCATCAGCACATTGATGCCCAGCGGGGTTTGCTCGGCGGGTTTGAGTACCACGCAGTTACCGGCGGCCAGGGCCGGTGCAAGTTTCCACGCGGCCATCAGCAGCGGGAAGTTCCACGGGATGATCTGGCCAACCACGCCCAGCGGCTCGTGGAAGTGGTAGGAGGCGGTGAGTTCGTTGATCTCGGCGCTGGTGCCTTCCTGGGCGCGGATGCAACCGGCGAAGTAACGGAAGTGGTCGGCGGCCAGCGGGATGTCGGCGTTGAGGGTTTCACGCACGGCCTTGCCGTTGTCCCAGGTCTCGGTGATGGCCAGCAGTTCGAGGTTTTGTTCGATACGGTCGGCGATTTTCAGCAGCACCAGCGAACGGTCCTGGGCCGAGGTCTTGCCCCAGGCGTCAGCGGCGGCGTGGGCGGCATCCAGTGCCTTGTCGATGTCTTTGGCAGTGGAGCGCGGGAATTCGGCGATGGGCTTGCCGTTGACCGGCGAGGTGTTGGTGAAATGGTTGCCGTCCACCGGCGCAACGAATTCGCCGCCGATGAAGTTGCCGTACTTGGCTTTGAAGGACACGATCGAGCCTTCGGTGCCGGGATGTGCGTAACGCATGGTGGTTATCTCCTGCTTTTATGTTTATTGGAGTACAGCGGTGTTGCGCGTGATAAAGCGTAGAGCAAAGGTCGGGCCACCGCTTTGCACGCCAGGTAAATCAAGGGCTTGGGCTTTGTTGCAAGGCGTTGCTGTGACACCTGAGGTACAGGTGGGGTGACAGTTTGTGCCATAAACGATACAGCCTGTGACCAGTGGGTCGGCCCGGGATTGCAATGCCCGGATGGCTGGGGGATGCTGGCCGTTCTCACGCAGGGAGAATAATAAGAACATGCATAACGATCATTTCAGTCGCCATGCCCAGCAAGTCCTCACCGTCACCCGTGGGCAGGACCTCGGCCACGGCCCCGGCAGCGACCCGTCCATCGCCCGCTCCTGGCTACGCTGCCTGGAGGACTATCACCTCGACCCGGCGCTGACCATGGCCCCCACCGTGCTTGAACACGGGCGCTTGCTGGAAAGCCGCGAGCGCTTGCAGCAAGTGCTGCACATCGCCGGCAGCGAGATGAACAGCCTGCATCAACAACTCTCCGGCGCCGGGCATGCGGTGCTGCTCACCGATGCCCGTGGGGTGATCCTCAACTGCGTGACTGCGCCGGCCGAGCGCAAGGTGTTCGAGCGCGCCGGCCTGTGGCTGGGCGCCGATTGGAGCGAGGCGTGCGAAGGCACCAACGGTATCGGCACCTGCCTGGTGGAGCGCCAGTCCCTGACCATTCACCGCGATGAGCATTTTCGCGGCCGCCACACCGGCCTGACCTGCTCGGCAAGCCCGGTGTTCGACCCCCATGGTGAGCTATTGGCCGTGCTGGACGTGTCATCGGCGCGTGAGGCCGTGTCGCGTCAAAGCCAGTTCCACACCATGGCGCTGGTGAACTTGTCGGCCAAGATGATCGAAAGTTGTTACTTCCTGCGCCATTTTGAACAGCACTGGCTGCTGCGCTTTCACCTGCAGGCGGAGTCCGTGGGGTTGTTCAGCGAAGGGTTGCTGGCGTTCGACGGTGAAGGGCGTATCTGTGCGCTCAACCAGAGTGCGTTGAACCTGCTGGGGCAGGCACGCGGCGGTTTGCTCGGGCAACCGGTAGAGGCGTTGTTCGAGTGTTCGCTGGACCAGTTGCTCGGCCGCGCCAGCGCCAATGCCACGGCCAGCTGGCCGTTGCGTACCCGCGATGGTCGGCATTTGTACGCCGCGTTGCGTGGCCAGGCACGCAACGCGCCTGCGCCGATAGCCAAGCCTGAGGCGCCACGCCTTTCGGGTATTTGCCTGGGCGATGCCGCGTTGCAGAATGATTTTCGCAAGGCACTTCGAGTATTCGAGCGCGACGTACCGCTGCTGATCAACGGCGAGACCGGCTGTGGCAAGGAAGCATTCGCCAAGGCCGTGCATCAGGCCAGCCTGCGTGCCGATAAGGCTTTCGTTGCCCTCAACTGCGCCGCTATCCCGGAAAGCCTGATCGAGAGCGAACTATTCGGTTATCGCGGCGGAAGCTTTACCGGTGCGCGTAAAGAGGGGATGCAGGGCAAGTTACAGCAGTCAGATGGCGGCACTTTGTTCCTCGATGAAATCGGTGACATGCCCTTGGCTTTGCAGACTCGCTTGTTGAGAGTCCTGGAGGATCGTCTGGTGGTGCCCATCGGCGGCGAGCCTCAGCCGATAGATGTGCGCATCATCAGTGCTACCCACAGAGATTTGCTGGCGCGTGTGCAGGACGGCAGCTTCCGTGAAGATTTGTATTACCGGCTCAACGGTCTGGAAGTTTCATTGCCGGCGCTGCGTGACCGAAGTGACAAATCGCAGTTGCTGGACTTTTTACTGAAAGACGAGGCGGGTACGCAAAACGTCCTGCTTGATCTCGCCGCGCGTGAGCGACTATTGGCGTTTGCCTGGCCGGGTAATGTGCGGCAGATGCGCACCGTGTTGCGCACATTGGTTGCTTTGACCGAGAGTGGCCTGATTGGGCTTGAGGATCTGCCGGCGCAGATGCGTCCACCCCCGGCCCATGCACTTAACGAGAAGCCTGACCTGCCTCTGGAACATGCCGAGCGCTTGACCTTGCTTGAGGCGCTGGAGCAGCAGCGATGGCATATGACCCATGCAGCCGAACACCTTGGGATCAGCCGCAATACCCTGTATCGCAAGTTGCGCAAGCACGGTATTACCCTTCGTTGACCTCTATTTCACTCGGCTTCACTGTGAGGTGACTGAGGTCTGATGTTCGACTCTTCAGTCACCGGTACGAGAGATAGAGCCGGGCGATGGCAGTCGTTCGTAATACAGTAATAATTTTTATTGCCGCGCCTTGGATCTTTGTAAGTTGCATAACCACTCAGCGTAGAAACTGCGAATAGAGACGTCGCGTTGAGGAGAGTTGAGTGACGAATGTTTCAAGTTTTCCTACACCTTATGGTTTCTTTCCCTGCGCAGGCACAGTGGAAAATGCACCTGCTGCGGCTGCCGAAAAAGAGAGCCCAGGCATCGGGCGCGACTCGAAGCCTGTCGATGCGGGTAAGGCGCATAACGATGAGGCCCGCGCTAAGCGCAGTGCGCAAGCGCCACAGAGTGTCGATACCGCCGCAGCCGCCGATGCTGAGTTAGCGAAAACCTACGCAAAGGCGCTGGCGACTCGCTCCTTTCAAACATCAATCAGCCCACCGAACGTGCAAGTTCCTGCGCAATCCACCTTAGGGCAGTGGCGTGCACTGCTGGATAGTGCTTTGACCAGCTCGCGGTTTTTATCATGGGCGAACAAACATCAGGTTGATACAAGGTACTTGAATCTGGACCCTGATCGCGGTGAATTGACCTGCGATGTGGGCGGTGAGCGTCGCACCTTTTCCCTCTCGGATGTGTCCGGATGGGCTGATGTTTCGCGAGCACTGCTGGCGATCGCCAAGGCATTGGCTACAGAGCCCGGTCAAACCCTGACGGTGCCTTGGCCAGAAGGCGAGGTAGCGTGGGATGTGGTAGGCAAGTTCTACGGGCGGCCGACTGACTTGACTCCGGCGCAGGCGATCGAGCACCGCGACGAGCTTCGAAAAAATACCAACGTTGAATTCCCGCCCCTTCCTCACGCGTCGCTGAGATCCAGGCAGGCACTGGCTGAGCACCAGGAGGCGCTTGGAGACGAGGCTAATACGCAGGCACTCATCGCAGCACTGAACAATCAGGTGGGTGACGCCAGTGGAAAGGTCGACCTCAGCAAGGTGATGGTGCCTATCGACCCTCGTTCCGCGTATTTCAAAGCCTTTGATCAATCGATTATCGAGGTCAGCGCCGAGCAACTGATTGAAGACTACCAGTTGAATGTGCCGCAGAACGTTGAGCAGGCGCGCAACCTGGCCAATACGCTGGACTTCGACCTCGCCGTCCGTGCGCCAAAGGCAGAACAGGGTGGCGCGCAGCCTCTGACCCGAGGGGCGGAGCCCACGACGCTGGACAATGCAAAACGCGAGCAACTGCAACAAACTGTAGCGCAATGGAAAGCGCAGAATCCTGTCGGCCCATCAGGGGGGCAGTCCGGAGCAGAGTCGGTTAGCTTGTTAGGACGGTTGCTAGGTTATCTTCCCGAGAACACCAGAAAGGCTATTGGCGATAATCCCGCAGCGGCGCTGGATGCAGTCACTCGGTCGCCCGAGGCCAAGGCGTTGGGCAAAAAAATCCAGGAGGCGCTCAACGGAGTAGAAACACCCACGAGTGCCATAGAGTACCTGAGTGCGGCACTTGCACTCGAAATGGACCCGGCCGGGGGGGGCGTCACGTTCCAATCTGGCGGGTTACAACCTTTACAGCCAAGAGAATGTCGGGGCGTCACCTGCGCAAATTGTGGGTCGTTTCATTCAGCATCTCGAAGGAAAAGTGGGGGCAGAGCAGGCGCCAATCGTGGCGCGGCTGTTGTTATCGGTCTGCGCGCCCGAGTTGCTGGCTAAAGACCTGCCGCCGAGCCTGGTTTTTGGCTCACATACCTGGGTGACCTACTCCATCGAGGCCTGGCGTATTGAAAAGCAAGTGCCGGGGAGCGTGGCCAATATGACGTACAGTCAAGTCATACTCTTTGGGCAAACATCACCGATTTCAGCGGAGACTGAAAACCAACTTAAAGAAGTACGGCGCAATCCAATACTTGATTGGGGTCGGGCAAATGAAGTGATCGGTGCGCAGCCGAAAGGCGAGTACTCGGCCATAGATTACAACCTGTCAGTGACGGCGATGCTCAAACAGCAAAAAGAGCTTGAATGGGCGTCTGAGGTGTTGAAAAGTAAGCCAGCCACCCGGGAAGAGTTGGCGCTGACGGAGTTGGAGAGGGTGTTTGGTCAGCATATAGATTTCAAAAAGAAGGTCGTCGTAGACAGTCGCGAAGTGTGGCCGGACATTAAAAAATATTCGCTGTTGGACCTCTATATGTCGGGGCACTTGGGCCAGAAAGTCTGGAAGTCAACCGACGAAAAAGCAGTGCCGTACGACACCATGCGACATAAAATTTTTCAGCTGGCGGATATTAGTAAAACGTTTGAGGACGAATTTGCGAGGTTTAGGGCGCGACATGAATTGGCCTTTAACACCTTGTTCAGGTATCACCTGTCTTTAATGCCGGTGGCGGATCGAGAAGTTTTTAATAGCGCCAATATCAGCTTTTTGGCAGTGCGGGAGCCTTACAAGGTTGATAGTCATGTCAGGGTGACCGGTCAGCGGGTTTATTACCCTGCCGGGAAGCCGAGCCCGCAAGAGACGAAGGCCCTGACGGGGCATCATGGTTTACTGATCAGGGCCAACCTGGGTAATGGGCAGGTACGTTATTACAGCTATTTTCCCGGCGAAGGCAAAATCATCAGTGAGCCTGGGTTGACTCAACCGCTCCTGAACAAGCCCCAAGAACCCTGGAAGGCATCGCACAATGATCCAGGTGACGAACTGGGTTTTGACGACCGGCCATATCATGGGGAACCGGCCCGGGAAAAAGGCTCGACGTCGCGTGTTTTAGTCGAGTTGATAGCGCCGCCAAACAAGGATCGTGCGTCAGCGAAGGTGCCTTCTGATTCGGCAGATGGGTTGCACGGTAGTTATTTTTCCGCGAGAAGCCAGGCGCTGGGGAAAACGGTAAGTACTCACTTTACATCTGACCTTGACGACCTCAAGAGTGCGGCCAATGGCGTAACCGAGCGGGAGAAGGAAATCGCGGCGAACAAGAAACTGACGGAGTTTTTTCTTAGCCTTGTTCCTTTCTATGATGGGGTGGTTGCGGCCATTAACGGGAATGTCGCCGGGGCTGTTTTAGAGTTTGGGTTTGATGCTTTTGGTTTTCTTTTACCAGGGGGGCGAGGCGTAAGGAGGGGACTGAAAGCTGGCCACGGCGTGTTCAAATCCATCGCCAAGGGAGTGGTCAAGGGGCTGGGTGCATCGTTTGGCTACGGTGACATGCTTGATGCACCAAAGAATTTTAAAAAAGGATTCAATGTACTGGGGCGCGGCGCCCGACAAGGGCATTCGACGGGGCGCAAGCTGCTGGGTGCGGGCATTAGAAGTTATGATGTAAATAAAGTCTATAAGCATGGAGATGTCGTCAGTAATTTTTACTATAAGCAGTTTGGCAACCCAGCAAAAATGGGACCGGTGACGGCGATTTTTTTACATGGCGCCTGGTACGCTTACAACATGATTACGAAAATCCCGGCCGGAGTACAGATGGTGCAGTATGGTGTTGTTGAGGCGATTACATAGTCAGCGGGGTGGAACTTTTTCAGGTGGGTTTGCCACATATAGAGCAAGAGGAATGGATGACTTCTTAATGTCCACTAATTGTTAGGTGAGTTCATGAATCTTGTAAGTTCTGCATTGCCCGTTTTCCCGCATACCCTGTCACGGCAGCCTGTCGATGTGCCGGCCAAGACAGCTGAAGTAAACGCTGCCGCCGTAGCGTCTGCGAGCGTTAATCAACTTGCTGCATCAAGCTCGGGCATTGCTGATAAGGCAGCCGAATATGAAGTGTTTGCTACTGAGGGCGACCGTTTTAACCGGAGTAAGCGCGGGCTTGGTAAAATTTTCAAAAAAAGACCCACCTCTGTTGAGGGCGGTGGTAAAGGTCCAAGCGGCGGTAAGACACCTGACGAGCATAAGCTTCCTCGAACCAATGGTCAGGGGCCTGAGACTTCCGGAGGCAGTAAGTATGAACAGGAAGTTAAGCAGGAGCAGGCTGACTATAAACCTAAGAACGATGCATCGGATAAGATTGGAAAGGACGACGTTGATCAAGGAAAACCTCCCGTCTTTAAATCCACTCTGTATATCCCGGACGCGCACATCAACGGACGGCCGGTTCCAGGGTTTTCTACCGCGGAGCTAAAGAAAGCAAATACAGAGTTACAAGAGGCTCACAAACACCCAGACGCTGAACTTGAGCCGGTCAAGAAAAACAAAGGAAGATATAAAAGGTACGCCAAAAAAGTTGGCCTGGCGGTGGCTGGTCCGGGCGCTGCGGGGGGCACGGCAGGGGCTACTTCCGCTATTGTCGAAGAAGTTAAAAGTTCGTATAAGAAAAGCCCGGCAGATGTGGCAGCCGCAGGCATTCGTGATGCTCGCATTGTCGACAGGGTTCAAGAAGATGTATTTAGTGCTCATAATGCGTTAAGTCAATTGCATGGCGAACCCCAATTGGTTATTCCTTTCGAATGGAGTTTAAAGTCTAGCGATGAGCGTATGATCTCTCTTGAGAGTGTCGTTATTGAAATGGAGAGAGAGTGTCGGGATTTGGCCAAACAGTATGGTATTGAGACTTCGTTCACGCCCACTCGTAACGATGACACGAGCATTGAAGGTCGTGCGAAAGCCATTGAGGCAAGGTTGGCGGTCATCACGGCGCTGAATAAAGAGTTGGCAGGGAAGATTAAACCTTAGGTGCATGCGTCAAGGAGTTTTTTGTAAAGTCTTGAGCCGCTCTTAGGTTCTATTTGAAGGCGAGCAGTTGTCGGTATTGGCACTTTACGCTTGTAGGCTTACTGCCGCCTTCAGCGTTAAAGTGCCCATGTCGTACAGCCTGTGTGGATAATTGGCTGGAACCTCGATGAAGCGGTTGCCCACTTAACTAGGGCAACAGCTTAGAGTGTTTTCATACAATAACAAACACGCGGGTTAACACTATGAACATTACCCCTTCGATGGTTCCTTTCATTCCCCTGCAACCGGTATCCAGCGGCGAGCCTGCTGCGCAGTCCGGGTGGTATAAGGCTGATCCTGCCGATGAACCTTTGGCTCCTCTTAAAGGGGAGGGTCAAAGTAAAAACCTGGGTTTCCAGCTTTGGGGGGGAAGAGGCCGGTCGAGAATTCCGTCCCCACCGTCACCCCCGTCACCCCCGCCACCACCACCGCCGCCACCGCCGCGCCCGCGCCCGACCGCGCCGCTCAAGCCAAAACCCGATCCCGCGCCGATCAAGCCGGGACCTGCACCCAAGGTTTCGGGTGGCGGTTTCAAGGACGCAGGGAAGACGATTATTCACGCCAATAAAATCAAGGCCAAAGACGAATTGATGATGACGAACTTGCGTAAACAGGCGCCTATCAGTGTGGCCGAGGCTGCCAAGCGAGTGATTGATGCGGACAGCCTGGTCAAGTCCGGTGTGATCTCCACGGGGCCAAATGCCCTGCGTGTGGCCCGTGATGCGGCTATCAGTGCCGGTGTCACGGGGCTTGTCAGTGCGCCGATCAATGTCGGCGCCTATGCAGGTTCCGTATCCCTCGGTGAGACTATCAAGGCGTCGTACACCCCTGGCGTATTGCCGCCGCCTTATTTGCCGAGCGCCATCACCTCGCCCAAGAAAGATGTGCCTGTCCAGCCCGTTGAGCCGGCGTCCGCTCCCGCCCAGGCGGACACATTTGGCCCGCGTCTGGATGACATCGAGATGAAAGTGCTGGGTATGGCGTCGACCGTCATGCTTCTGTTGGGAGAGAAAGACCACCTCTATACCAAGGATCAACATTGGCCAACCGATGACGCTGGACGTTTGAGTAACCTTGAAAAATTACTGGCTTTCTCTGAGCAGCAGTTTAAAAAAGCCGCTCGGCAGAACAGCATTGTTTTTAAGCCTTATAAACCCGGAGAGCAAATTCCAGCCGATGCAAAAGGGCGTCTTGACCTGATTGAAAAGAAACTTGAACGCATGATCGAGTCCTACGACAACCTGCGCTTGCTCGCCGCCGTGAAAGCCAGCCAGAAGGAAAGCGAGGCCTCTGCCACTGCGTGAACATGCCACCTTCGAGCGAAGTGCCTGGCGCATTTCGCTCGCGCTGCAACCGTTTAAAAGGTGCGATTTCCTACTCCCTGCGCTAACCTGCCTCGATGTTTACGAGGTCAACTATGCACATTCATATTCTGGGTATCTGCGGCACTTTCATGGGCTCGATGGCGGTTCTGGCCAAAGAGCTGGGCCATCACGTCACCGGCTCCGACGCCAACGTTTATCCGCCCATGAGCACGCAGCTTCAGGCCCAGGGTATTGAGCTGACTCAAGGTTACGACCCCTCACAGTTCGACCCGGTCCCGGATCTGGTTGTGATCGGCAACGCCATGTCCCGTGGCAACCCGGCGGTCGAATACGTACTCAACAAAGGGCTGCCCTATGTGTCCGGCCCGCAGTGGCTGGCCGACCATGTGCTGCAAGGCCGCTGGGTGCTTGCTGTGGCGGGCACCCATGGCAAGACCACCACCAGCAGCATGCTGGCCTGGGTGCTTGAGCATGCGGGCATGAGCCCGGGCTTCCTGATCGGCGGTGTGCCGCAGAACTTCTCGGTGTCGGCGCGCCTGGGCGATACGCCGTTTTTTGTGATTGAGGCCGATGAGTACGACAGCGCCTTCTTCGACAAACGCTCCAAATTCGTCCACTACCACCCGCGCACTGCGATCCTCAATAACCTTGAGTTCGATCACGCGGACATCTTTCCTGATCTGGCTGCCATCGAGCGCCAGTTCCACCACTTGGTGCGCACTATCCCGAGTGAAGGCCTGGTGATTCATCCGACTACCGAGCCGGCCTTGCAGCGCGTGATCGACATGGGCTGCTGGACGCCGGTGCAAACCACCGGCGCGGGCGGGCAGTGGCAGGTCAACTTGCTCAGCGAAGACGGCTCGCGCTTTGAAGTGCTGTTCGAAGGCGAGGCCCAAGGCGTCGTCGACTGGGACATGACCGGTCAGCATAACGTCGCCAATGCCCTGGTCACCCTGGCAGCCGCGCGGCATGTGGGCGTGGTGCCGTCCATGGGCATCGCTGCATTGAGCGCATTCAAGAGCGTGAAACGCCGCATGGAAAAAGTCGCCGACGTGAACGGGATTACTATTTACGACGACTTTGCCCACCACCCAACGGCCATTGCCACCACACTGGATGGCCTGCGTAAGCGCGTCGGGGATGCCAATATCATTGCCATTATTGAGCCGCGCTCCAATTCCATGAAGCTTGGCGCGCACCGCGATGGTTTGCCGGAAAGCGTCAACGACGCCGACCAGGTGGTCTGGTACGCGCCGGCTAACCTCGGCTGGGACCTGCCGGCGATTGCGGCGCTGTGCACGGTGCCCTCGATCGTGTGTGATTCTATTGACGCGATCATTGAACACGTCAAACATCAAGCCAAGCCCGGCACCCATGTGGTGGTCATGAGCAACGGCGGTTTCGGCGGCCTGCACGGCAAACTGGCCGAGGCGTTGAAGTGAGCGGCCCGGAACGCGTTACCCTGGCGATGACCGGTGCCTCCGGTGCGCCGTATGGCCTGCGCCTGCTGGATTGCCTGGTGCGCGAAGACCGCGAGGTGCATTTTCTGATCTCGAAGGCCGCGCAACTGGTGCTGGCCACCGAGACGGATGTGCAACTGCCGCCCAAGGTGCAGATGATGCAAGCCTTCCTCACCGAGTACACCGGCGCGGCGGCGGGGCAGATCAAGGTTTACGCTAAAGAAGACTGGATGTCACCGGTGGCGTCTGGCTCGGGCGCGCCGGCGGCAATGGTGGTGGTGCCGTGCTCCACCGGCACCTTGTCGGCGATTGCCACGGGCGCCTGCAACAACCTGATCGAGCGGGCGGCGGACGTGACCTTGAAGGAGCGCCGCCAGTTGATCCTGGTGCCGCGCGAGGCACCGTATTCGAGTATTCACCTGGAGCACATGCTCAAGCTGTCGAATATGGGCGTGACCATCTTGCCGGCCTCACCGGGTTTTTATCACCAGCCGCAAACCATTGATGACCTGGTGGACTTTGTGGTGGCGCGCATCCTCAACCTGCTGAATATTCCCCAGGACATGCTGCCGCGTTGGGGCGAACACCATTTGAGCAGCGATGAATAAGGCGCTGCTGGTGGTGCTGGCGCTGCAACTGACGGGCTGCGCCACGGCGCGCACGCTGGATGCCGCGCAACCTGGGGCGCCGGTGGTGTATGCCGGCACACGGCTGGATTTATATGCGATCAACGGCGGCTGTTGCGCCAAGGACCGCTTCGGCGCTGAGGCGCCGAGCTACCCGCATATCGACCTGCCGGCCAGTGCATTGCTCGATACCTTGTTGTTGCCGTTGTCGGTATTGACGGTGTTGGGCGTGGGGTTTAACGCAACAGGCGGGCTTTAGTGTTGCGTTGAGTGTGCCGGCCCCATCGCGGGCAAGCCCGGCTCCCACAGGGGAATGCATTCCAAAAGTGGGAGCTGGCTTGCCTGCGATGGGGCCAGCACAGGCACTGCAGTATTACTTGCCGAGCTTGCGCAACTCATCCGACTCCACCACCCGCACGCCATCCTGTTCTTCCAGCGCCAGGCGCCACATGGCGCGGGCCAGTTCGCAGACTTCGATGCCGTGGTATTTGCCCGGAATCAACCGCGACAGCGGCCCGGCGATCTTCTCGGCCAGGCGCGTTTCCAAACGTTCCCCCAGCAGCAACGAAGGCCGCACGATGGTCAGTTGTGGCCAGTCCTGGGCCTTAAGCGCCTGTTCCATTTCGCCTTTGACGCGGTTGTAGAAAATCGAGGATTTCGGGTCGGCGCCAATTGCGCTGATCACGATCAAGTGCCGCGCGCCCATCTCCCGTGCGCGCTTGGCGAAGGCCACCACCATGTCCAGGTCGACCGCGCGGAAGGCTTCTTCTGAGCCGGCTTTTTTAATCGTGGTGCCCAGGCAGCAGAAGGCGATATCCACCTGGCCGCTCAGTTGCGGCAGGAACACCGCTGGGTCGCCCACCGGGTTTTCCAGGTGCGGATGTTCGGCCAGTGGCTTGCGGCTAGGTGCCAGTACGCGGGTCACCGTGGGTTCGTTGAGCAAGCGGTCGAGCAGGTGTTCACCGGTGAGGCCGGAGGCGCCGGCGAGCAAGATATGCTGAGGTGTCAGGTACATGGTGTTTCCCCCTTGTTACACGTTACAGCTTAGTTGCCTTTGGCTTCCTTGCTATTCATTGAGACGCTTTCGAGCGCCTTTCGTGCCTGCTGTTTACGTAACAATTGCCAGTGGGCGATCACGCCCTTGGGCGCCCAGATCTGCGGCTCGGAGGCTTCGAAGTTGTCCGCCTGTTCGCGCTCGGCCACGTGCAACTGCGCCAGTTTGAAGGCTTGTTGCAAATCGTCGGTCTGGTTGAAAGCCTGGGCGAACAGTGCGTCGCCGAAGTAGGTGAAATCCGCTTCCTCGGAGCAACCGAAGGACACGCGATCAGCGCGCGAGGCGGTCATGATCAGCGTGTGCTCGTCCTTCAGCGCCGGGATAAACCCGCCGGAGTAACAGGCGGAAATCACGATGATCTTGTCGCGGTCCTTCAGTGGCGCAAGCACGGCGGCCAGCTCATCGGCGGGCAGGTCGGCCAGCTCCATGCGCGGCTGGTCGAGCACCAGTTCATGTTCGTGGGTGCCGTGGCTGGTCATGTAGATAAACACCAGGTCTTGCGGCCCGGTGCGTTCGGCCAGGGTCTGCACGGCGCGGCGCAGGCTTTCGCGGGTGGCCAGCGGGCGGTCGGCGATGTGGTCGCGGTGGTTGACCAGGCGAATCTGCCCGCGCGCACCGAAGCGGGTGGCGAGCATGTTGCTGACGTAGTCGGCTTCGCGCAGGAACACGCTTTGTTTGCCATCGCCGGCCAATACGAGGGTGTACAGCTCGACAGCGGGCGTGGAGGGCGGCACGGCGGCGAGCGCGGCATCGAGCAGGCGGCCCTGGGCCAGTATGCCGACCTCCAGTGGGTCGGGCAGCAACTTGCCATCGGCATCGCGCACGCGCATGCCGTTGACCCAGGTGCCGGCCTGCACCGTGCCGTCGGTGAGCACCAGGGTGCCTTTGCCTTGATAGCTGTCGCTGTCGAAACCGCCGACATAGAAACTGCCGTCGGTGAGGTTCAGGCGGCCTTCGCCGCTGAAGCGCCATTCGCTGAACTGGCCCACGTAGTGGCTGCCGTCCACACCGATCAACTCGCCTTTGCCGCTGAGTGCGCCTTCCTTGAACTGGCCGATCCACACATCGCCGTCGGCGTTTTCATAACGGCCCTTGCCGTTGAGCTGGTTCTGTTTGAACTGGCCCACATAGATATCGCCGTCGGCACTGTTGAAGGTGCCGTTGCCTTCAAGCTGGCCATCGACAAAACGGCCGCTGAACTGGTTGCCGCTGTCGTCGTTGCGCTGGCCTTCGCCATTCGGTTTGCCGTGCACGAACTGGCCTTGGTACTGGCTGCCGTCGGCCAGCTCAAGGCGGCCAAGGCCGGAATACTGATCGTTTTTGAATTCTCCGCGATAGGTCATCTGCCCCTCTTTGAGGGTGCCTTCGCCGTTGCGTCGCCCGTTCTTGAAACCGCCGACGTAGCTGCTGCCCGCCGTAGTCAGGCTGCCCTGGCCGTCGAACAGGCCTTGCTGGAACTGGCCTTTGTAGACCTCGCCGTTGCTGCCATGCCATTCGCCCTGGCCGTGCCACTGGCCTTTGTCGAACTGGCCGGCGTACCAACTGCCGTTGGGGTAGTCCACGCGGCCCTGGCCTTGCAGCAAACCGTTGACCACGTCACCCCGGTAACGGCCGCCGTCGGGCAGGCGCGCATCGGGCGGCAACAGCGATTCGCCGTCTCCGCAAGCGGTGAGCAACAGGGCAAGGGCAAGGGGGGCGAGTGGGCGCATAGCGGGATCCGGATAATTAAGCGCCGAGTATGCCGCAGCTGCGAGTTTCATACATAAATTTACATACACTGTGGCAAGGTTTATTGCCTCGCCACAGGCAAGGCTTTACACGAAGCAGAGTGACAGCGACTCGGCGATGTAAGCAGGTTTTTCCTGGCCTTCGATTTCCAGGGTGGCGGTGGCCTTAAATAGCCATTGGCCAGGTTTTTTCTCGGTCACGTCGGTGAGGGTGACGTTCAGGCGGACCTTGGAATCGACCTTCACCGGCTGGATAAAACGCACGCTGTCCAGGCCATAGTTGACGGCCATCTTCAGGCCTTCGGGCATGATCAGGATGTCTTCCATCAGCTTGGGCATCAGCGACAGCGACAGGAAACCGTGGGCGATGGTGCTGCCGAACGGGGTCTTGGCGGCTTTGACCGGGTCGACGTGGATGAACTGATGGTCGCCAGTGGCCTCTGCGAACAGGTTGATACGCGCCTGGTCGATGGTGAGCCATTCGGAACGTCCCAGTTCCTTGCCGACATAATCTTTGAGCTGCGCTACAGGTACATAGGGCATTGCGACTCTCCTTGGTTCATCGATTCTGTTTTTATGGGTTACAGAGAACCAATGTAGATCATCATGGGCAACCCACCCGGTCAACCCACCATGCTTTTGGCGAATGCCGAAGCATACGGCGGGCGTGCTTATAATGCGTCCCAGCTTTAGAGGGGAGAGAGCGATGCTGTTAAGGGGCCTGACCTGGCTGGTGTTGTTTCAACTGATCGGCACCGCGATCAACCATTTGCTGTTGCCGGTGCTGCCGGGGCCGATCATCGGCTTGCTGCTGATGCTGGGCTTTTTGATCTGGCGCGGTGAAGTCGGCGAGCCCCTGAGCCTGGCCGCCAGCAGCTTGTTGCGTTACTTGCCGTTGCTGCTGGTGCCGCCGGCGGTGGGCGTGATGGTCTACGCCAAAGATATTGCCGCCGATTTCTGGGCCATCATCGGCGCGCTGGTGTTGTCGTTGGTGATCGCCATGGGCTTTGTCGGCGTGCTGATGCAGCGCATGGTCAAGCGCAAGGAGCGCGATCAATGATCGGCGATTGGCAGGGCGCGTGGGCGGCCGTTATTCATCACCCCTTGTTCGGCATCGGCATCACCCTGGGCGCCTATCAGCTGGTGCTGGCGGCGTTCGAGAAAACCCGCTGGATCTTCCTGCAGCCGGTGCTGGTGTCGATGCTGCTGGTGATCGGCGTGTTGCTCAGCTGCGGCCTGACTTACGTCGAATACCGCAAGAGCACCGAGATCATGGGCATTCTGCTCGGCCCGGCGACGGTGGCGCTGGCGGTGCCGCTGTTCTTGAACCTGCGACGGATTCGTCAATTGTTCTGGCCGATTTTTACTACGCTGGTGATAGGCGGCGTGGTGGCCACCGGCTTGTGTGTGCTGCTGGGCTGGTGGTTCGGCGCCGAACATATGATGCTGATGACCATGGCGCCTAAGTCGGTGACCTCGCCGATTGCCATGCTGGTGGCTGAGCAGATCGGTGGTGTGGCCGCGCTGGCGGCCGTGTTTGTGCTAATCACCGGTGTGATCGGCGCGATGATCGGCCCGGCGTACCTGTCACGCCTGGGCGTGCACAGCCCCGAGGCGCGCGGCATGGCGCTGGGCATGACCGCCCACGCCGTCGGCACCTCGGTGGCCTTGCAGGAAAGTGAAGAGTGCGGCGCCTTCGCGGCGTTGGCGATGAGTCTGATGGGCGTGGGCACGGCGGTTTTCCTGCCGTTGGCCGTGTCGGTGATCGTTTAAACCAGGTTTAAGGAAACCTTTATGAGTCTGGCGCTGTTCCCGCTCAATACCGTGCTGTTCCCTGGCTGCACCCTCGACTTGCAACTGTTCGAGGCGCGCTACCTGGACATGATCAGCCGCTGTATGAAAAAGGGCGAAAGCTTTGGCGTGGTGTGCATCCTCGATGGCAAGGAAGTCGGCATGGCTCCGGACGGCTACGCGCTGATCGGCTGTGAAGCGCTGATCCGCGATTTCAAGCAGCAGGACAACGGCCTGCTGGGCATTCGTGTCGAAGGCGGGCGACGCTTTCGCGTGCGTGACGCCGGGGTGCAGAAGGACCAGTTGCTGGTGGCCGAAGTGCAATGGCTCGAAGAACTGCCCGACCAACCCTTGGAAGAAGAAGACGCCGACCTGCTGGCGTTGCTCCAGGCCCTGGCCGAGCACCCGATGGTGGCCTCGCTGGACATGGACGCGCATGCCGAGGGCCAGCAAGCCTTGGGCAATCAGCTGGCGTATCTGCTGCCGTTCACCGAGGCCGACAAGATCGACCTGCTGCAACTCGATGACCCGCAGCAGCGCCTGGATGCGATCCAGATGCTGCTCGACGAGTTGCAGGGCGAGCTTTTTACTCAGTAGGCGTAGCGCAGCATCGCGTGGGGGGTGCCGGTGAGGGCGATAAAGCCCAGCACCGCGATGATGGCCGGCAGTAACAGCCACCAGGTTTTTTGCGGCATGGCCGGTAGCGGAGTTCGGTACTGGCTGATGGCCAGGCTGAAAGCGCACACCGTCATTGCCAACAAGGTGCCGGCGAGGATGTCCGTCGGCCAATGCGCGCCCAGGTACACCCGCGACAAGGCAATGAAGGCGGCGGGAATACAGCCCAGCAACATCCAGGTCAGGCGCAGGCGCGTCGGTTGCCCGCGCCCGGCCAGCACCGCCAGCGCGAGGAAGAAGGCAAACGCGCCAGAGGCGTGGCCGCTGGGCATGCTGAAACTGGTCAATGGGTCGGTGAGGATTTCCGGGCGGCCACGGGCGAAAAACAGCTTGGTGCCGGTGTTGATCACCGCCGCCCCAGCCAGCGTGGCGCCGACGAACACGGCATGCCGCCATTGCCGCGCCACCAGCAGCAGGCCAGTGAAGATCGCGCTGGCGATAAACATCTTCCTGAATTCACCCAGTTGGGTAATCCGCACCATCACCTCGTCCAGCCACGGGCTGCGATGCTCCTGCACCAGCGCACTGAGGCCCTGGTCGAAGTGGTTGAGGTGGGGATAGCCGATAAACAAAGCGATCAACAAGGTCAGGCTGGCGCAACCGACCCACAAGGTGGCGCGACGATGGCCGCGCAGGCTGCTGTTCAAGCTCAGCCCCAGCAACACAGCGATACACCCGGCCACAATCCCGGCTTCCAGCCAGAAACCTTCCGGCAGCGGCAGGCGGAACGCGGCGCCGGTGGCCCAGCCCGGCAGCAGGTAGGCCACCGACCAGCCGGCGGCGGCCACTACGCTTACGGCGGCAAAACGTGGGAACGGCATGTCGCACATGCCCGCCACCATTGGCAGCATGGGGCGCAGCGGGCCAATGAAACGCCCGACCAGCAGGCTGGCGATGCCGTATTTGTGGAAGTAGGTTTCGGCGCCGTTCATCCATTCCGGGTGGTGGCGTAAACCGGGCAAGCGCCGGATGTTCTGATGGAAGTGCCGGCCCAGGTAGTAGGAAACCCCGTCGCCGAGCAAACCGCCGAGAAAGCCCAGCAGCAAGGTTTCACTCAACGACAGCGCGCCGCTGCCGGCCAGGGCCGCAATGGCAAACAGCAAGACGGTGCCGGGCACAATCAGACCGGCGATGGCCAGGCACTCCACGCACGCGACGATAAAGACCGCCACCGCCAGCCATTCGGGGTTCAGGGTGAGCCAGCCGGTAATGCTATCGAGCCATTGGCCCATAAAACGTCACTCCATTTGTGTCGGCAGTGGCGATCAACTGTGGGAGCAGGCAAGCCAGCTCCCACATTCGATCTGCTGGGCTGCTTCAGTCTGTTCAAATCAAAAAATAATCACGGCCTTCGACCTGGCCGCGACGCAGCGGGTTCCGGGTGCAATACGGCGCATAACCCGCATCCACGAAGCGGTACATCAGGTGTTCATCGCGCCCACTGGGGATGCCCAGGCGGGTGGTCTGAATGATCTGCGTCGGGGTTTGGCCCACGTCTTCAACAAACAGCAGTTCCTGGTCAAAGCGCTTGGCGTCCCACATCGGCACTTTCAGACCCAGGGCTTTGCACAGCAGCGTTTGGCCGGCGCAGAGCTTTTGCGATGGGCGCGGGTGGCCATTGGCATCCGGGTTGTTGAGCAGCATCTGCGCCAGGCTCGCCGGGCCGGAAAGTTCATCGACCCACGGATAAGCCGATTTGATCAGCACCGCATTGCCGGGGCCGTGAGCGCTGAAGTTCAGCGAGTCGCCGCCACGGGCGTAGTACATGTAGATGTGCCCACCATCCAGAAACAAAGCCTTACGCTTTTCTGTGTAGCCGAGTGAGGCATGGCTGCCTTTTTCGGCCACGTAATAGGCTTCGGTTTCGATAATTCGCGCCGAAAGCCAGGTTTCACCGACGCGGTGGCGGATGACTTTGCCGAGCAATTCGCGCGCAAGTATTTGTGCGTCACGGTCGAAGAAGCTGTCGGGCAGGGCGCTGGCGGGCAGTTGGGGGGCAAAACTGGACATGGCGGTAAGGGTTAATACGGCTAAATGTGACCGAATAATAACAACTCCCACCTTAATTACCGCTGAACCCCAAGTTTTTACAGTTCATTTCGACCATCCGCCCCTCACCGCTGTCAGTCGGGCGGCGTCACAGCTATAATCTGCCGCTTTCCTCTTTGCCAAGACTCCCTGACCATGACTGAGTCCGTTCTTGACTACATGACCCGCCTGGGTCGCGCTGCCCGGCAGGCCTCGCGTTTGATCGCCCGTGCGAGCACTGCGCAGAAGAACCGTGCCCTGCTGGCTGCCGCCGATGCTCTGGATGCTTCGCGCTCCGAGCTGGCCGCCGCCAACGAACTGGACCTGGCCAACGGCCGTGCCAATGGCCTGGAACCCGCGCTGTTGGACCGTCTGGCGCTGACTCCGGCACGTATCGACGACATGATCGAAGGCCTGCGTCAGGTGGCCAAGCTGCCTGACCCCATCGGTGAAATCCGCGATATGCGTTACCTGCCGTCCGGCATTCAGGTGGGCAAGATGCGCGTGCCCCTGGGCGTGATCGGCATCATCTATGAGTCGCGCCCCAACGTGACCATCGACGCCGCGAGCCTGTGCCTCAAGTCGGGCAACGCCACCATCCTGCGTGGCGGTTCCGAGGCAATCCATTCCAACCGCGCCATTGCTGTGTGCATCCAGCAAGGCCTGGCCGTGGCCGAGTTGCCGGCTGAAGTGGTGCAGGTGGTGGAAACCACCGACCGCGCCGCCGTGGGCGCGTTGATCACCATGCCGGAATTCGTCGACGTGATCGTGCCGCGCGGCGGCAAGAGCCTGATCGAACGCGTCAGCCGTGATGCCAAGGTGCCGGTCATCAAGCACTTGGACGGCGTGTGCCATGTGTACATCGACATCGCGGCCGACCTCGACAAGGCGATCCGCATCGCCGACAACGCCAAGACCCACCGCTACGCCCCGTGCAACACCATGGAAACCCTGCTGGTGCACGCCGGCATTGCCGATCGCGTGCTGCCGCCGCTGGCTGCCATCTACCGTGACAAGGGCGTGGAACTGCGCGGCTGCGAACGCACCCGTGCGCTGCTGGGCGCGGACGTGATCGAAGCGACTGAAGAAGACTGGTACACCGAGTACACGGCGCCGATCCTGTCGATTCGCATCGTCGACGACCTGGACGAAGCCATCGAACACATCAACAAATACGGCTCCAAGCACACCGACGCCATTGTTTCCGAGCATTTCAGCGATGCCCGGCGTTTTCTCACCGAAGTGGATTCCGCCTCGGTGATGATCAACGCCTCGACGCGCTTTGCCGACGGCTTCGAGTATGGCCTGGGGGCGGAGATCGGCATTTCCACCGACAAGCTCCACGCACGCGGCCCGGTTGGCCTGGAAGGCCTGACCAGCGAGAAGTACGTGGTGTTCGGCGATGGTCATGTGCGCACTTGATGGGTAAACGCATCGGGCTGCTCGGCGGTACCTTCGACCCCGTGCACATCGGCCATTTGCGCAGTGCCCTGGAAGTCGCGGATGCCCTCGCCCTGGATGAGTTGCGCGTGATGCCCAATGCGCGCCCGCCCCATCGCGATATGCCGCAGGTGTCTGCGCAGCAACGCCTGGAAATGGTGCGCCTGGCTGTAGAGGGTATACCGCCGCTGGTGGTGGACGACCGCGAACTCAAACGCGATAAACCGTCCTACACTGTCGACACCCTGGAACTGATGCGCGCCGAGTTGGCCGCAGATGACCAGTTGTTTCTGCTTTTGGGCTGGGACGCATTTTGCGGCCTGCCCTCTTGGCATCGCTGGGAGGAACTCCTCCAGCATTGCCACATCCTGGTTTTGCAACGCCCGGATGCCGACAGCGAACCGCCGGATGCCTTGCGCAACCTGCTGGCCGCGCGGTCGGTAAGTGACCCCTTGGCCCTGACCGGGCCGAACGGGAATATTGCATTCGTCTGGCAGACCCCGCTTGCGGTGTCCGCCACCCAGATCCGTCAACTGCTGGCCAGCGGGAAGTCGGTACGTTTCCTGGTGCCTGACGCGGTCCTGGCCTACATCGATGCGCACGGGCTTTACCGTGCGTCGAACTGAAAAGGCGCGCTTGATCGCACGAACATTCGTGCAGCGAGCGCCCGAACATACGAGCAAAACGAGTTTTATATGACGAACAAAGACGTAAGCAAAGTTAAGCGCAAAGGCACTTTCAAAAGCGCCCCGCTGCCAGTAGAAGCGCACACCGGCCCTGAGCTGGCTGGCGAAGAGCTGGTAAAAGTCGCCGTAGCTGCCCTGGAAGACGTTAAAGCCCAGGACATCCAGGTGCTGGACGTGCGCGACAAGCAAAGCATCACCGACTTCATGATCATTGCTACCGGTACCTCCAACCGCCAGATCGGCGCGATGCTCGACAAGGTTCGCGAAGCCGTCAAAGCCCAAGGCGTCAAGCCACTGGGTGAAGAAGGCAAGGGCGACAGCGACTGGGTACTGCTGGACATGGACGACGTGATCGTTCACATGATGACCAGCAACGCCCGTCAGTTCTACGACCTGGAGCGTCTGTGGAAAGGCGCCGAGCAGAGCCGTGCGGCGGATGGCAAGCACCACAGCCCGGAAGTGGGCCACGCGCACTTCGACAAGCTCAACAAAGACCAGGAATAAGGAACGGCTGTGCGCCTGCGTCTGATCGCTGTCGGTTCACGCATGCCCAAGTGGGTGGAAGAAGGCTGGCATGAGTATGCCAAGCGTCTGCCCGCTGAGCTGTCGCTGGAGCTGGTGGAAATACCGCTCAATACCCGGGGCAAGAATGCCGACGTGGCGCGCTTTATCCGTCAGGAAGGCGAAGCCATGCTGGCCAAGGTCGGCCCCAATGAGCGCATCGTCACCCTCGAGGTGCACGGCAAGCCCTGGAGCACCGAGCAGTTGGCGGTGGAACTGGACCGCTGGCGCCTGGACTCGCGTACCGTCAACTTCATGGTCGGCGGCCCCGAAGGGCTGGCGCCGGAAGTCTGCGCGCGGGCGGACCAGCGCTGGTCGCTGTCGGCACTCACGTTGCCGCACCCGTTGGTAAGGATTCTGATCGGTGAACAGCTGTATCGCGCCTGGACAGTTCTGTCCGGGCACCCTTACCACAAATAATCTGCGCCATTGCCGATGACCCAGCCGATCCGCATCAAGGACCACGAGAAAGACGCACGTCTGGTACGCGCACGCGTGGTGTTTGGCGCTTTTTTGGTGGTGGGTCTGATTGCGGTGCTGATTGCGCGCCTGTATTACCTGCAGGTGATCCAGTACGACTATCACTCCACCTTGTCGGAAAACAACCGGGTGCATGTGCAGCCGATCCCGCCGACCCGTGGGCTGATTTTCGACCGCAATGGCGTGGTGGTGGCGGACAACCGGCCCAGCTTCAGCCTGAGCATGACCCGCGAGCGTTCCGGCGACTGGCAGCAGATCCTCGATGTGATCGTGGAGGTGCTGCAACTGACGCCGGAAGACCGGGTGATCTTTGAAAAACGCATGAGGCAGGGGCGGCGGCCGTTCGAACCGGTGCCGATCCTGTTCGAGCTCAATGAAGAACAGATCGCGCGCATCGCGGTGAACCAGTTCCGTTTGCCGGGTGTAGAGGTGGTGGCGCAGTTGGTGCGGCATTACCCGCAAGGCGCGCACTTTGCGCACTCCGTGGGCTACATGGGGCGCATCAACGAGAAAGAGCTAAAAAGCCTCGATCCGGTGAATTACAGCGGCACCCACCATATTGGCAAAACCGGCATCGAGCGGTTCTACGAGCCGGAGTTACACGGCCAGGTGGGTTACGAAGAGGTCGAGACCAACGCCCGTGGCCGCGTGTTGCGCGTGCTCAAGCGCACCGACCCGATCCCCGGCAAAGACATTGTGCTGAGCCTGGACATCAAGTTGCAGGAAGCGGCGGAGATGGCCCTGGGCGGTCGTCGTGGCGCCGTGGTGGCGCTTAACCCGGCCACTGGCGAAGTGCTGGCGATGGTCAGCCAGCCGAGTTTCGACCCGAACCTGTTTGTGACCGGTATCAGCTTCAAGGCCTACGCCGAACTGCGTGATTCCATCGACCGGCCGTTGTTCAACCGTGTACTGCGCGGGCTGTATCCGCCGGGTTCGACGATAAAACCGGCGGTGGCGATTGCCGGCCTGGATTCGGGCGTGGTCACGGCCTCCAGCCGCGTTTACGACCCGGGCTACTACATGCTGCCCAACTACGATCACAAATACCGTAACTGGAACCGCACCGGTGATGGCTATGTCGACCTGGACACCGCGATCATGCGCTCCAACGACACCTATTTTTATGACCTGGCCCACAAGCTGGGGATTGATCGGCTGTCTGCCTATATGGGCAAGTTCGGCCTCGGTCAGAAAGTCTCCCTGGATATGTTCGAAGAATCCCCTGGCCTGATGCCATCGCGGGAGTGGAAGCGTGCAACCCGTCGCCAGGCATGGTTCCCGGGCGAAACCCTGATCCTCGGCATCGGCCAGGGCTACATGCAGGCCACGCCATTGCAACTGGCCCAGGCCACCGCGCTGGTGGCCAACAAAGGCGTGTGGAACCGCCCGCACCTGGCCAAGACCATCGAAGGCCAGAAGCCTGTGGATGAAAAACCGATTCCCGACATCGTGCTGCGTGACCCGTCCGACTGGGCCAAGGTCAACCACGGCATGCAGCAAGTGATGCACGGCGCCCGAGGCACGGCGCGCAAGGCCGCAGCCGGTGCGCAATACCGCATTGCCGGCAAAAGTGGTACGGCCCAGGTGGTTGCGATCAAGCAGGGCGAGAAATACGACCGCTCCAAGGTTCAGGAGCGGCACCGCGACCACGCCTTGTTTGTCGGCTTTGCGCCGGCCGACGACCCGAAAATCGTGGTGGCGGTGATGGTCGAGAATGGCGAGTCCGGCTCCGGCGTCGCGGCGCCGGTGGTGCGTCAGATCATGGACGCTTGGCTGTTGGCCGACGACGGCAGGCTCAAATCCGAATATGGCGGCCCCCCTTCAAGCACCGAGGTTACGGCCCGTGAAGAGTAATTTTGACCGCATCCTCTCCAGTGAGGATGTGATGCGTCGCCGTGCGACGTTGTTGCAACGCATGCACATTGATGGCCCGCTGCTGATCCTGCTGCTGACCTTGGCGGCCGGCAGCCTGTTCGTGCTGTATTCGGCCAGCGGCAAGAACTGGGACTTGCTGATCAAGCAGGCGTCGTCGTTCGGCCTGGGCCTGTTGTCGATGGTGGTGATCGCCCAGTTGGAACCACGCTTCATGGCGCGCTGGGTGCCCTTGGGGTATGTCGTCGGCGTATTGCTGCTGGTGGTGGTGGATGTCATGGGTCACAACGCCATGGGCGCGACGCGCTGGATCAACATACCCGGGGTGATTCGCTTCCAGCCCTCGGAATTCCTCAAGATCCTGATGCCGGCGACCATCGCCTGGTACCTGTCCAAGCGCACCTTGCCGCCGCAACTCAAGCACGTGGGGGTGAGCCTGATCCTGATCGGCGTGCCGTTTATCCTGATCGTGCGCCAGCCCGACCTCGGCACCTCGCTGCTGATCCTCGCGGGCGGCGCGTTCGTGCTGTTTATGGGCGGCCTGCGCTGGCGCTGGATCCTCAGCGTGCTGGCCGCCGCCATCCCGGTCGCCGTGGCGATGTGGTTCTTCTTTATGCACGACTACCAGAAGCAGCGGATCCTGACCTTCCTTGATCCGGAAAGCGACCCGCTGGGCACTGGCTGGAACATTATCCAGTCCAAGGCGGCTATCGGTTCCGGTGGCGTATTTGGTAAGGGCTGGTTGCTGGGCACGCAGTCGCATCTGGACTTTTTGCCCGAGAGCCACACCGACTTCATTATTGCGGTATTGGGCGAAGAGTTCGGCCTGGTGGGCATTTGCGCCCTGTTGCTGATCTATGTGTTGTTGATTGGTCGCGGCCTGGTGATTACCGCACAGGCGCAGACGCTGTTCGGCAAATTGCTCGCCGGCAGCCTGACCATGACTTTTTTTGTTTACGTTTTCGTCAACATCGGTATGGTCAGTGGCCTGTTGCCGGTGGTTGGGGTGCCGTTGCCGTTCATTAGCTACGGCGGAACTTCGCTGGTGACATTGATGTCAGCGTTTGGGGTTTTGATGTCGATTCACACGCATCGCAAGTGGATCGCGCAGGTTTGAATAAGGTGAAGATGTCAATGCAAGTAATGCGCGGCTGGGCGACTCGGCACGCGTCCTGGATGGGCCTGATTGGGCTGCTGGGCGCGACGCAAGAGGTGCAGGCCGGTGACTACGATGGTTCACCCCAGGTCGCCGAATTTGTCGGTGAAATGACCCGCGACTACGGTTTCGCCGGTGAACAACTGATGGGCGTGTTCCGCGAAGCCCAGCGCAAGCAGGCGATCCTCGACGCGATCTCGCGTCCCGCCGAGCGCGTCAAACAGTGGAAAGACTACCGCCCGATGTTCCTCACCGACGCCCGTGTGGCGCGGGGCGTGGACTTCTGGCGCCAGCACGAAGCGGTGCTGGCCCGCGCCGAGCAGGAATACGGCGTGCCGGCCCAGGTGATCGTCGCCATCATCGGCATCGAAACCTTCTACGGGCGCAACACCGGCAGCTACCGGGTGATCGACGCCTTGTCGACCCTGGGCTTCGATTACCCGCCGCGTGCCGAGTTTTTCCGCAAGGAGCTGCGTGAATTCCTGTTGCTGGCCCGCGAAGAGCAGGTCGACCCGTTGACCCTCAAGGGCTCCTACGCCGGTGCGATGGGCCTGCCGCAGTTTATGCCGAGCAGTTTCCGGGCTTACGCGGTGGATTTCGACGGCGACGGCCACATCAATATCTGGAGCAACCCGGACGACGCTATCGGCAGCGTGGCCAGCTACTTCAAGCGCCATGGCTGGGTGGCCGGTGAACCGGTGGTAATCCGCGCCGATGTCACGGGCGATCGCGCCGACGAAGGTTTGACCCAAGGTATTGAGCCGGTCAAGACCGTCGGGGAGTTGCGAGCGCTGGGCTGGTCGAGTCAGAATGCGCCACGCGATGATATGCCGGTGACGGCGTTCCGCCTGGAAGGCGCAAACGGCCCGGAATACTGGATGGGCCTGAAGAATTTTTACGCAATCACGCGTTATAACCGCAGTGTGATGTACGCCATGGCCGTGCATCAGCTGTCAGACATGCTGGTCCAAGCACGGGGCAACAAGTAATGCGGGTATCGCCGTTCCAAAAACCGCTCAAGCTGGTGGCGTTCGCCGCGTTGTCCTTGCTGGTTGTCAGTTGCTCCTCCACCACCAGCCGTGCCCCTGCGCAGAAGGGCGGGGCTATCGTCCGCGCCCAACCGGGCCTGGACATCAACCGCGCGCACAAAGACGGCGCGCCGTGGTGGGATGTCGACGTATCGAAGATCCCGGACGCCACGCCGACCCTGCACACCGGGCCTTACAAGGCCAACCCGTATACCGTGCTGGGCAAGAATTACTTCCCGCTGCAGGAATCCAAGACCTACTCGCAAACGGGTACGGCGTCCTGGTATGGCACCAAATTCCATGGCCAGAACACCGCCAACGGCGAAGTCTATGACCTGTACGGCATGAGCGCGGCCCACAAGACCTTGCCGCTGCCCAGCTATGTACGCGTGACCAACCTGGACAACAACCGCACGGTGATCCTGCGGGTCAACGACCGTGGGCCGTTCTATTCGGACCGGATCATCGACTTGTCCTACGCCGCCGCAAAGAAACTCGGTTATGCCGAAACCGGCACCGCGCGCGTGAAAGTCGAAGGTATCGACCCCGCGCAGTACTGGGCTCAGCGTGGCAAACCGGCACCCTTGATGCTCAACGAGCCGCAAACCCCGCAACCGCAAGTGACCGCCTCGGCCGGCAAGATCGAGCAGTGGACACCGCCACCGGCGCAGCACGCACCGGACACGGTGGTGGTGCCGCATGCAGCGCCAGGGGCATCTAGAGTCGGTGGCCAGTACCTGCAGGTCGGCGCTTTCGCCAACCCGGATGCGGCAGAACTGTTAAGGTCCAAGCTCAGCGGCATGGTCAGCGCGCCCGTATTTATCAGCTCCATCGTGCGTAACCAGCAAACCCTGCACCGTGTGCGCATGGGGCCGATTGGTTCGCCAAGTGAAGTGGCGCAAGTACAGAACAGCGTGCGCCTGGCCAACCTGGGGCAACCCAGCGTCGTCACTGCTGAATAAGTAAAAGGATTGATGGTTCAGGTTCGCCTGAACCCAGGTTGTTGGCTCGTGAACAATAAAAACCCAGGGGCAAGGGGTGAGCGGGCAACCGAACACGCGACAGTCTGGCAGCGGGCTGTCTGAATAGTTTTGCCCGCGAGGGCAAGTTTCCATAAGCAATTTCGAGAGACGGATGAACATCACCACCTTAGCCAAACGCACGTGCCTGCTACTTTCGCTGATCATCACCCCGGCCGCCTGGGCGGTTGAAATGGTGCCAGCTTCCCCGCAACTGGCCGCCAAGGCCTGGGTCCTCATGGATGCCGCCAGCGGCAACGTGCTGGTCGAGAACAACGGTGACCAGCGCCTGCCCCCGGCCAGCCTGACCAAGCTGATGACGGCCTACATCGCGACCCTGGAAATCCGTCGCGGCCAGATCGGCGAGAATGACCCGGTTACCGTCAGCGAAAACGCCTGGCGCACCGGCGGTTCGCGGATGTTCATCAAGGTCGGTTCGCAGGTTACCGTCAGCGACCTGCTGCACGGCATCATCATCCAGTCCGGTAACGACGCCAGCGTGGCCCTGTCCGAGCACATCGCCGGCAGCGAAGACGCGTTCGCCGACTTGATGAACAAGACCGCCGGCGACCTGGGCATGACCAATAGCCACTTCATGAACCCGACCGGCCTGCCGAACCCAGAGCACTACTCGTCGGCCCATGACATGGCCGTGCTGGCTCGCGCGATCATCCGTGTCGACCCGGTGCACTACGCGATTTACTCCCAGAAGGAATTCTTCTGGAACAACATCAAGCAGCCTAACCGTAACCTGCTGCTGTGGCGTGACAAGACCGTCGACGGTCTGAAAACCGGCCACACCGACGAAGCCGGCTACTGCATGGTGTCTTCGGCTGTACGTGACGGCCAGCGCCTGATCGCCGTGGTCTTCGGCACCAACAGCGAGCAGGCCCGTGCGGCCGAGACGCAAAAACTGCTGACTTACGGCTTCCGCTTCTTCGAAACCCAGACCTTCTACCAGAAGGGCGCTGAGCTGGCTCAAGCCCCGGTATGGAAAGGCGCGACCCACCAAGTCAAGGCCGGCCTGGCCGATGACCTGACCCTGACCATGCCTAAAGGCCAGCTGAAAAAGCTCGCTGCCAGCATGACCATGAACCCGCAATTGGTAGCTCCAATCGCCAAGGGTGACGTGATCGGTAAAGTCGAAGTGAAGCTCGATGACAAGGTGGTGCACAGCGCCGACCTGATCGCACTGGACGCCGTTGACGAAGGTGGTATCTTCCGCCGCGTGTGGGATAGCATCCGTCTATTCTTCTACGGCTTGTTCAACTGATTGTGCGCACCTGCAAAGCCCCGCGTTGATCCAGCGCGGGGCTTTGCCCGTCGCCACGGCTTAGCGCTTACGAGGCTGTTCTGCCATGACCGATAAAGAAGTAGAAGTAAAGGCGCCAAAGATCGAATTCCCCAACGTGGACTATCCCGTCAAGGTGATCAGCGATACCGGTGTGGGCAACAAAGACACGATTCTCGAGATCGTGCGTAAACACGCGACGATCAACGACAACCGGGTGGACGAGCGTTTGAGCTCCAACGGTAAATACACCACGATCCAGTTGCACATCGTTGCGACCGGTCAAGACCAGCTCTACGACATCAACAGTGAACTGCGGGCCACCGGCTTCGTACACATGGTGTTGTGATGTCACAGGTTTTGGGCTTTCGCGAGCTCGGCCAGATGGCCTACGAGCCGGTCTGGCATGCCATGCAGCGCTTCACCAACGAGCGCGGCAGCTCGGCCCCGGATGAAATCTGGCTGGTGGAACACCCGCCGGTCTTCACCCAGGGCCAGGCCGGCAAGGCTGAGCATCTGCTGCTGCCGGGTGATATTCCGGTGGTGCAGGTCGACCGAGGTGGCCAAGTGACTTACCATGGCCCTGGTCAGCTGGTGGCTTATTTGCTGCTGGACGTGCGCAAGCTGGGTTTTGGCGTGCGTGACTTGGTGAGCCGCATGGAGGCTTGCCTGATCGAGCTGTTGGCCAGTTACGGCGTGACTGCCGCGGCCAAGCCCGATGCACCCGGTGTATACGTGGACGGCGCGAAAATCGCCTCCCTCGGTTTGCGCATCCGCCATGGTTGTTCCTTTCATGGCCTGGCCCTGAATGTGGACATGGACCTGGCGCCGTTTCGGCGTATCAACCCGTGCGGTTACGCCGGGCTGGCGATGACTCAACTGAGCGACCACGCCACACCGATTAAATTTGCCGAGGTAAGTGCCCGGCTGCGTGCGCAGCTCGTCAAACACCTCGACTATGCTGAGCAGACGACCCTTACGGGCGGAATCGACTGATTATGACTACTGATGCAGTGCAAACCATGATCCCGACGCTGGACATCACCGAGCGTCCGGCCCCGGCCCCGCGTGCCAAGGTCGAAGCCGGCGTCAAGCTGCGCGGCGCCGAGAAGGTTGCACGCATCCCGGTGAAAATCATCCCGACCACCGAACTGCCGAAGAAACCTGACTGGATCCGCGTGCGCATCCCGGTTTCGCCGGAGGTCGACCGTATCAAGGCCCTGCTGCGCAAACACAAGCTGCACAGCGTGTGCGAAGAAGCTTCCTGCCCGAACCTGGGCGAATGCTTCTCCGGCGGCACCGCCACCTTCATGATCATGGGTGACATCTGCACCCGTCGTTGCCCGTTCTGCGACGTTGGCCACGGCCGGCCGAAGCCACTGGACGTCAACGAGCCGGAAAGCCTGGCGATTGCCATTGCCGACCTGAAACTCAAATACGTGGTGATCACTTCCGTAGACCGCGACGATCTGCGTGACGGCGGTGCCCAGCACTTTGCCGACTGCATCCGCGAGATCCGCAAGCTGTCGCCGAACGTGATGCTCGAAACACTGGTGCCGGACTACCGTGGCCGCATGGACGTTGCGCTGGAAATCACCGCAGCCGAGCCACCGGATGTGTTCAACCACAACCTGGAAACCGTGCCACGCCTGTACAAGGCCGCGCGTCCGGGTTCGGACTACCAGTGGTCGCTGACCCTGCTGCAAAAATTCAAGCAGATGATGCCGCACATCCCGACCAAATCCGGGCTGATGCTGGGCTTGGGCGAGACCGACGAAGAAGTCATCGAAGTCATGAAGCGCATGCGCGAACACGACATCGACATGCTGACCCTGGGCCAATACCTGCAACCGTCGCGCAGCCACTTGCCGGTGCAGCGTTTTGTGCACCCGGATACCTTCGCCTGGTTCGCCGAGGAAGGTTACAAAATGGGCTTCAAGAACGTCGCCTCCGGCCCGCTGGTACGTTCCTCGTACCACGCTGATGAACAAGCCAAGCTGGTCAAGGCAAGCCTGGTTTCGTAAGTGCCTTCTCACTGTAGGGGCAGCAAGGCTGCTCCTACAGTGTTTTCATCCGTTTCTCTCTTCTGCTTGCAACCATCACTGGCTAGAGTGCCTGGGTATCCAACCACGGAGAACCATGGATGACGACTCAACTCTCGGCTGCTGTGCCTGCCCTGCGCCCCGAAGGCGTAATTGGCCTGATCGCCCCCGCCGGGCCTGCCGCACTGGATGTGGAAAAAGCCGGCCAGTGGATGCGCGCCCGTGGCCATGAGCTGCGCATATTTCCCGGCGTCTATGAACGCGACGGCTACCTGGCCGGCAGCGACGAGGTGCGCCTGCGCGACCTGCATGCGGCGTTTGCCGATCCCGAAATTGATGCCATCTTCTGCCTGCGTGGCGGCTACGGCACACCGCGTCTGCTGGACCAGCTGGATTTCGACCTGATTGCAGCCAACCCCAAGCCGTTCGTGGGCTACAGCGACATCACCGCGTTGCATTTGGCCATCAACCGCTATGCAGGTTTTGTGACCTTTCATGGGCCGATGCTCAATGCTGACCTGCTCGGTGACAAACAGCAGCCCACCGAGTCATCGTTGTTCAGCATGCTGCGTGGGCAACTGAGCGAGTGCAGCGTGCTGGCACATCCGGTGGCTTACCCACTGGCCACGATTGAGCCGGGTGTCGCCTGCGGGCGTTTGCTTGGCGGCAACCTGTCGATGATTGCAGCGGTGATGGGCACGGCGTTTGAGATCGACGCTGAAGGCATCATTCTGTTTATTGAAGACGTCAACGAGCCGCTCTACCGAATTGACCGGCTGCTGACCCATTTACGCCTGGCGGGCAAGTTGTGCCAAGTCGCCGGCGTGTTGGTCGGGGATGTATCGGGCGTGGACAAGGCGGCGTTGGAGCGGCTGCTCAAGGAAACCTTCGAGCCGCTGTGCATTCCGGTGCTGTCCGGCTGGCGCAGTGGGCACTGCGATCCGAACCTGACGCTGCCGATGGGCGCGCTGGTGCGGTTGGATGCGGGGGAGCAGCAGTTGGTGTTGGAGCAGGATGTAGTGTTCAAGCCCTGAGAGTGCTATCGCAGGCAAGCCAGCTCCCACAGGAAAATGCATTCCAAAGGTGGGAGCTGGCTTGCCTGCGATGGCGGCAGTCGCCATAGGCCGATTTAACGGCTCTGCAACGACTCCAGCAGCTTCACCGTCGGAAACCCATCCGCAGGCCAACCCAACGACTGCTGCGCCGCCCGAATCGCCTTGCGCGTGTTGGCGCCGATAATCCCGTCCGGGTTGCCCGCGTCATAGCCCTTGGCGCTGAGCACCGTCTGTAAATCAATACGCTGGGAACGACTCAGCGGCAGCTCATCCTTGGGCCAATCGCCACGAATCACACCGCCGCCAGCAAACCGCTCCGACAGCAGGCCCACGGCCAGCGCGTAGGACGATGAGTTGTTGTACTTGAGGATCGCGCGGAAGTTATCCAGCACCAGGAACGCTGGCCCACGGTAGCCGGCCGGCAGCAGCAGGGCAGCGGACAGGTGCTCGACGTTCGGCGGCATGCTTGCGCCAGGTGGCAGTTGAATGCCCAGACTCATCCACTCGCCAACGGTCTTGCGTATGCCGCCGTCGGCCAGGGCGTAATCGAAGTTCGTCGGCAGTTGTTTCACCTCAAAACCCCATGGCTGGCCGCGTTGCCAGCCGGAGCTTTGCAGGTAGTGCGCAGTGGAGGCCAGAGCGTCGCCCGGGCTGTTCCAGATATCGCGGCGCCCGTCGCCATCGAAATCCACGGCGTGGGTGTTGTAGGTAGTCGGGATGAACTGGGTCTGGCCCATGGCCCCGGCCCACGAACCTTTCATCTGGTCGGCGGAGATGTCGCCATGCTGGATGATCTGCAGCGCCGCCAGCAGTTGCGCCTGGGCGAACGCCGGGCGGCGGCCTTCATAGGCCAGGGTTGCCAGGGAACGGATCACCGAATTATTGCCCTGGAACTGGCCAAAGTTGCTTTCCATGCCCCACACCGAAACCAGTGCCTGGCGATCAACGCCATAACGCTCTTCGATGCGCTGCAGGATATCGGCGTATTTGATCAGCAACGCTTGGCCATTACGCACGCGTACCGGCGACAGAGCGCCATCGAGGTATTCCCACACTGGGCGGGAAAACTCCGGCTGGCTGCGGTCAGCGCGAATCACCGCCATGTCGGGCGTCACGCCGGCAAAGGCATTATCGAAGACGGCGGGTGTGATCCCCGCGCTCAGCGCTTGCGCACGAAAACCAGCCTGCCATTCGGCAAAGGTCTGGGTCGGTTGGATATCAAGATTGTCCACGGCCAAAGGGGGAACCACGGCGGGCGCGACGGCCGGCACGGTCTGGACTTTTGGCAGGGGTTGCGCGTCCGCGGCGGTGGGTTTCTCGGCGCAGGCGACAAGCAGAATGAGGCTGGAGGCAGCGATCAGTTGGCGAAGGTGCCAACGACGGGAAAGGCTAGAGGGCATGCACAGGTCCAGGGATTACAAATCAAGTACCGACCTTATCATGCCGGAGGGGCACTTGCCTTCAGGCAGCCAGAAAGTAAGAAGCCTCCCAGCTATTAGACTGGAAGGCTTCGCGGCGGTAGCTGCCTTTGCCCTTGCCGGCGCGTTCCTGACGGCTGCGGAACAGTGGCTGGGCGATGATGGATTTGGCCTTGTTGGGGCCATGCTTGGATGGCTTTTTGCTCATGGTCGGTACTCTCTTGAGGTGGGGGCTTGAGGTGAGGTGAGGCGGTGCAAATCATCTGCCGAAGTGGCGCGGCTGTAAAGCCCGGCGATGTGTAGGCGGTTTCACATTTTCAAGTGGGCACGGTCAATGTGGGAGCTGGCTTGCCTGCGATAGCGGTGTGTCAGCCACTGTCGCTATCGCAGGCAAGCCAGCTCCCACAGGGTTATTCGGCGGGGAGTGTCAGGCGTTGGCCGGACATCAACAGTGACAAACGGCTCAGGCTCATCCACGGCGAACCGGCCGCCTGACCTTTGATCTGCGCGTCGATGCGTTGCGCTTCCAGCAACAGCTGCGCCCAGCGTTGCGCCGAGTGGCGTTGCAGGGCTTTGCTCATCAGGGGTTTGCGCTTGTCCCACACCGGCGGCCTGGCCTGGCTGAAGCATTTGTCCAGCGGCGTGCCTTGGCTGTATTGCAGGGCAATATTGGCCAGCACTCGCAGCTCTCGAGCCAGCGCCCACAGAATTACCGGTGGTTCCACGCCTTCGCCGCGCAAGCCTTCGAGCATGCGCAGGGCGTGGGCGGGTTCGCCATTGAGAATCGCGTCCACCAAGCCGAACACGTCAAAGCGCGCGCTATCAGCCACTGCGCCCTGGACGGTTTCGACGGTGATCTGCCCGTCTTCTGCCATCAGCTTGAGCTTTTCGATTTCCTGGGCGGCGGCAAGCAGGTTGCCCTCGACCCGGGCGGCGATCAGCTCGACGGCATCTTGCGTCGCCGACAGCCCCGATTGGGACAGGCGCTGGCGTATCCACTGCGGCAGCTGGTTGCTGTCCACTGGCCAGATCTGGATGAACTGGGTTTGGGGGCCTTCTACCAGCGCCTTGCCCCACTTGGTTTTCTGCGCGCTGCCATCGAGCTTGGGCAAGCTGATCAACAACACCGTGTCTTCAGCCGGTCGCGAGCAGTATTCCATCAACGCCGCCGCGCCTTTGTCACCCGGCTTGCCCGAAGGCAGGCGCAGTTCCAGCAGGCGTTTCTCGGCGAACAACGACATGCTCGCACCGGCTTGCAGCAGCGTGCCCCAGTCGAAACTGGCGTCGGCGCTGAACACCTGGCGTTCATCGAAGCCTTGCTGGCGCGCGGCGGTGCGAATCGCGTCGGCCGCTTCCTGGCACAGCAGCGGGTCATCACCGCTGACGATATAGACAGGCGCAAGGCCACCTTGCAGGTGTTTGGCGAGTTGGGCGGGGGCAAGTTTCATAGGTGGGGCAAACGGGGCGCCAGGGGCGCCCCGCCTGGCTTACTCGACAGGGACTTCGGCAGGCGATTGTTTCGGCGTGTTGTCTTCGTACTCTTGCGCAGCTTTCAGGGCGTCGGCGTCAGCCTTGGCCTTGTTGTCGGCGGTCAGCTGCAAGGCGGCCAGTTTTTCTGGCGTCAGTTGTTGCAGGCGAATCATCAGGCGCTGGATCAGCTCACGACGCATTTCCTTGCGAACCTGGATGATCTCCGAGTCCGAGCCCACCAGGTTGTTACCGTCGTGGCTCACGACTTTTTGCACTTCAACCTTGTCACCCATCAATGGCAGGTGGTCGCGGCCTTGCAGTTCGTAGACGACCAGGGTGTTCAGCTCAATATCCGACGCACGGCCGGCACTGGCGTAGCTGAGGTTACGCTGGGTTTCTTTCTCGTCCACCAGGTTCAGTTTGTAAGTCGCGCCGGAGGCCACACGTACACCGCTGCTTTCCAGGGTCTGGCGCAGCTGGGTCACGGTATCCCCGTAGGCATTGCGCGCGCTGACGTCCAGTTCCTTGATGCTCAGTTCATTGGTGGCGGTGCCACGCAGCTGGAAGCCGCAAGCGCTCAGCAGCACAGCAAGGCCCATCACCAGCAAATTGCGTTTGATCATTTTGTTGCTCCCCTTGAAACCATGTGGGCCTTATCGAGGCCTTAAAGGTTTAGTTCGGCGCAGGGCTCAAGCCCTGCGCCCGATCCGATTAGCTGGCGACGATATTGACCAGTTTGCCCGGCACTACGATCACTTTGCGGATCGTCAGGCCTTCGGTAAAGCGCAGCACGTTTTCGTTGATGCGCGCTGCGGCTTCCACGTCTTCACGGCTGGCGCTGGCCGGCATGTCGATCTGGCCACGCAGTTTACCGTTAACCTGGATAACCAGTTGCAATGTGTCTTGTACCAGTGCGCTGTCATCCTGCACCGGCCAGCGCGCATCGATGACCGCGTCGCTGTGGCCCAGGCGGCTCCACAGTTCATGGCTGATGTGCGGCGTGATGGGTGCCAGCAGCAACACCACGGCTTCCAGGCCTTCCTGTACCAGCGCGCGGTCCTGTTCGGTGGCTTGCGGGGCTTTTTCCAGCACGTTCATCAGTGTCATCACCTGGGCGATGGCAGTGTTGAACTTGTGGTTCTGGCCCACGTCCTGGCTGGCCTGGCGGATGGCCAGGTGGGTGCTGCGGCGAATGGCTTTTTGCTCATCGCTCAGCGACGCCACGTCCAGCTTGCCGGGCAGGCCCTGGCTGACATGGGCGTGCGCCAGGCGCCAGACGCGCTTGAGGAAGCGGTGCGAGCCTTCAACCCCGGAGTCGGACCATTCGGCGCTCATGTCGGGCGGCGAGGCGAACATCATGAACAGGCGGCAGGTGTCGGCGCCGAACTGATCGATCATCGACTGTGGGTCGACGCCGTTGTTCTTGGACTTGGCCATCTTCTCGGTGCCACCGATTTCCACCGGCAGGCCGTCGGATTTCAGCTTGGCGCTGATCACCTTGGCTTTGCTGTCACGCTCAAGCTCGACGTCTGCCGGGTTGAACCAGGTGTAGGCGCCATTGGCTTCGCGGCGATAGTAAGTCTCGGCGATCACCATGCCTTGGGTCAGCAGGTTCTTGAACGGCTCATCGGAACTCACCAGGCCTTCGTCGCGCATCAGCTTGTGGAAGAAGCGTGCATAAAGCAGGTGAAGAATCGCGTGTTCGATGCCGCCGATGTATTGATCCACCGGCAACCAGTGGTCGGCTGCGGATTTTTCTACCAGGCCGCCTTCATAGTGTGGCGAGGCGTAGCGGGCGTAGTACCACGAGGACTCGACGAAGGTGTCCATGGTGTCGGTTTCACGCTTGGCAGGTGCGCCGCATTTAGGGCACGTGCACTCGTAGAACTCGGGCATGCGCGCCAATGGCGAACCGGCGCCATCCGGCACCACGTCTTCAGGCAGCACCACCGGCAACTGGTCTTCCGGCACCGGCACGTCACCGCAGGTTTCGCAGTGGATGATCGGGATCGGGCAGCCCCAGTAGCGCTGGCGGCTGATGCCCCAGTCGCGCAGGCGGAACTGGGTGCGCGAGGCACCGAGGTTCTTCTGGATCAAGGCAACTTCGATGGCGTCGAACGCACCCTGGAAGTCCAGGCCGTCGAACTCACCGGAGTTGATCAGTTCGCCGTGCTCGCCGTAGGCGTCTTGCCACGGGGCCGGGTTGGTATCGCCCGAGCTGGTACGCACGACGGATTTGATCGGCAGGCTGTACTTGGTGGCGAACTCGAAGTCGCGCTCGTCGTGGGCCGGCACAGCCATTACTGCGCCATCGCCGTAGTGCATCAGCACGTAGTTGGCGACCCACACCGGCAGTTTTTCGCCGGTCAGTGGGTGCTCGACGAACAGGCCGGTTGGCAGGCCTTTTTTCTCTTGGGTGGCGACGTCGGCTTCGGCCACGCTGCCGCCTTTGCATTCGGCGATGAACGCTTGCAGCTCAGGGTTGTTCTGTGCGGCCTGGGTAGCCAGCGCGTGCTCGGCGGCCACGGCGACGTAAGTCGCGCCCATCAGGGTATCGGGGCGGGTGGTGAAAACTTTGAGTGCGCCGGCTTCGCCGATCGAATCGACGTTGTACGGGAACTGCACTTCCATGCCTTTGGATTTGCCGATCCAGTTGCGCTGCATGGTCTTGACCTGTTCAGGCCAGCCCGGCATGTCGTCAAGGCTCGACAAGAGTTCATCGGCGTAGGCCGTGATCTTGAAGTAGTACATCGGGATCTGGCGCTTTTCGATCACCGCGCCGGAACGCCAGCCGCGACCGTCGATCACTTGCTCGTTGGCCAGTACGGTCTGGTCGATCGGGTCCCAGTTCACGGTGCCGTTTTTACGGTAGATCACGCCTTTTTCGAACAGGCGTGTAAACAGCCACTGTTCCCAGCGGTAGTAATCGGGCTTGCAGGTAGTCACTTCGCGGGACCAGTCCACCGCCAGGCCCAGGCTGCGCAGCTGGGTTTTCATGTAGGCGATGTTTTCGTAGGTCCACTTGGCGGGCGCCACGTTGTTTTTCATCGCGGCGTTTTCCGCCGGCATGCCGAAGGCGTCCCAACCCATAGGTTGCAGGACGTTCTTGCCGAGCATGCGCTGGTAGCGGGAAATCACGTCGCCGATGGTGTAGTTACGCACGTGCCCCATGTGTAGCTTGCCGCTGGGGTAAGGGAACATCGATAGGCAGTAGTAAGTCTCCTTGCCTGGCTGTTCACTGACTTCAAAGGACTTTTGCTCGTCCCAGAAGGTTTGGGCGGCATTTTCTATTTCACGGGGCTGATATTGTTCGTGCATGGCTACTTTTGAACTGAATAGGGGTGGCCTAATCCTCTTCGGTACAACATTCAGGTTGATCGACACCAAAAAGCGGCGCGTCCGTGCCCAAACCCTGCGGGAAGTGGAGTTACAGGAAGCGCCGTAGCATACATGACCCCACTCTATCGAGGGAAACCCTGATTGCGCGGCGAGGGCCGTCTGTCGCGGCGCCAGGCAGGCGCAGCCACGGGGACTACGCTGTTTATTGGGGAGTGAGTCTTATCTTCAATGAGGTGAGGGGATGGTTGAATCGCAGCGAACTTTAATGAAACCGCAATTGTATGAAGGACTGATCGACCGTTTGGGTCGGGCATTGGATGCCGCAAGAACCGCAGGCCGATTGCGTGATGAACGGCCTCTGGAGCTGGAGTTGCGAGGCTTGAGCCAGGCCGAGCTTGAATTGATCAAGTGCTACCTGGAATTGAATCACCACCGTGCCTCTCAGGAACGGGCTGCCCCGCCCGCCCAAGAGCCTTTGCGTTCGGCCAAGGTGATCTGGCTGAAAGATGTGTCTGCTGGTCGCGGTCCCGATAAGCGTCGGGCCGTACGGTAAACGTGGAGCACCGCGTTTTCCTTTGAGTCGTCTCGAAACAGGTTGGTAAAGATTGTCGCTGAACCCCGTTGCATCTAGGCTTCGGGCATCTTTGGAGATGCCCGATGCCTTTTCGTTATTTCATTAAACAATTGCTCTTGCCGCCTGGCATTTTTTTGCTGCTGCTGGCGCTTGCCTGGTGGCTGCGTAAAAGTCGCCCGCGCCTGGCCGGGTGCTGCTTTGCCGTGGGGTTGGGCGGCTTATGGTTGATCAGCCTGCCAGTGATGGTGCAATGGGGCGCGCATGCCCTGGAGACCGAGCCACCCTTGGCCCGCGAAGAATGGGCGACGCTGGCCCAGCGCGCCGATGCGATTGTGGTGCTGGGTTCCGGGCGCGAACGCGGTGACCCCGCGTGGGGCTCCGATCAACCCACCGGCACAGGGCTTGAGCGCCAGCGTTATGCCGCGCGTCTGGCCAAGGCCTCCGGCTTGCCGGTGTTGACCAGCGGCGGCTTGCACTACGGCACGCCTCCCAGTGAGGCCGAGCTGATGACCGTGTCGATGCAGGACGACTTCGGCGTTACGGTGCGCTGGAAAGAAGAGCGCAGCCGCACCACCTGGGAAAACGCGCAGATGAGCGCCGAGATCCTGTTGCCGCAAGGTATCAAGCGCGTGGTGGTGGTGACCCAGGCCTGGCACATGCCGCGTGCGGTGTGGAGCTTTGAGAAGGCGGGCTTTACCGTGGTGCCGGGGCCGGTGGGTTTTTTGGGCGTAGACAATGCGCGGCCACTGGGCGGCTGGATGCCGGAGTTCGTGGCGGTGTGGCGCAGCGGGCAGTTGATCAATGAGGCGGTGGGGCAGGTGGGGTATCGGGTGTTTTACCGGTAACGCCGCCATTCCAAATGTGGAAAGCGGTTCATGTGGGAGCGGGCTTGCTCGCGAAAGCGGTGTGTCAGTCAGCTTATTCGTTAACTGATACACCGTATTCGCGAGCAAGCCCGCTCCCACACTGGTTTTGTGGTGTTCGTTTAGACGGCTTTCGACATCCGGCCTGCCAGCAGCGCCCAGCCGAACAAGCCCAGGCACACGATGATCAACGGCCACGAACGCCATTGCAGGTACGGCGTGAGGTTATGCATCGGCACCACTTCGCCGTAAAGAATCCCACGCTCAAACTGCGGGATCTGCGCGGTGATCTGCCCAAACGGGTTGATCAGGCCAGTCACCCCATTGTTGGTGGCACGGATCATCCAACGGCCAGCCTCCAAGGCACGCATCTGCGCCATTTGCAGGTGTTGCAGCGGGCCGATGGAGCGGCCAAACCAGGTGTCGTTGCTGATGGTCAGGAGCAAATCGCTCTGGGCCGACAGGCCGGCGGCGAATTCCGGGTACACCACTTCATAGCAAATGAACGGCGCAATCTGATAGCCCTTGGCCTGCAGCATCGCCTGATCGGACGGGCCGCGTGCGAAGTCTGACATCGGCAAGTCGAAGAAGGCGATCAGCCCGCGCAGCATGTCTTGCAACGGCACGTACTCACCAAAAGGCACCAGTTTTTGCTTGAGGTAAGTGCCTTCGCCTTCGCCCACCACCGTGATGCCGTTGAAGTAGCGCTTCTGGTGGTGCACTTCCTGGCGGATTGGTACGCCGGTGATCAGCGCGGTGTGCCGATCGGCGGCAAACTTGCCCATCATGCCCAAGTAGCCTTCCACCGATTCCTTGAGCACCGGCACGGCGGTTTCCGGCCATACCAGCAGGTCCACCGGCTTGGAGCTGAAGCTCATGTCGCGGTACAGCGCCAACTGCGCATCGATCTGCGCGGGGTCCCACTTCATGCTTTGTTCGACGTTGCCCTGAATCGCCGCCACGGTCAGTGGTGCGCCGGAGGGCGAGGTCCAGGCGTGATGCTTGAGCGCCAAGCCGATGGCCCAGGGTGCAACCAACAGCACCAGCCCCGCGCCGATAAACCCGTTGCGCTTGCTTGCCAACAGGCGTGGCAGGTTGCACAGCACGGCCGCCGTCAGCGCCAGGGCGAAGGAGATCAGCCACATGCCACCCAGTGGCGCCAGGCCAGTGAGCGGGCCGTCGAGTTGGCTGTAACCGGAGTACAGCCAAGGGAAACCGGTCAGGAACCAACCACGAAACGCTTCCTGGCCAACCCACAGCGCCGCAAAGGTCAGCGCATCGGCCAGCGGCGCCTCATTGCGGCGCAACCAGCGCGCCCACAGCCAGGCAGGCAGGGCGAAGAACCAGGCAATTGCGGCGGTAAACAGCAGCATCAAAAAGCCAGCCAGCAACACCGAAGCGCCGCCGAAGTGGTGAATGCTGTAGTAGATCCAGCTGGTGCCGGCGCCGAACAGGCCAAAACCGAAGCACCAGCCACGGCCCAGGGCCTGGCGTGGCGTCAGCTCGCGCAGCCCCACATAGAACAGCCCGACGGCCAGTAGCGCAAATGGCCACAGATCGAAGGGCGCCAGCGCCAGGGTAGTGACGGCGCCAGCCACCGCGGCCAGCAGGTTACCGGGCCAGCCGGGTGCAATCAGACGGCGCATGTAGGGGTGGGTCATCAGCTATTTCCTGTGTCGCGCCGGGCCTGCTGCGGCACAGGGCAAGGCGCGAGGAGTGTGGTTTGGTTTTTCCAAATGAACGACGAGTAACGCAGCCCTGTGCCGCAGCAGGCCCGGCCCTTCGGGTTGCCCCTGAGAGCGGGCCATGCTGCGTTGCAGGCCTTGAAAAGGGAACGCCATTCCCTGCGGCCTGCGCCTTGCCTGGCCCGCTCTCAGGAGCAACGCGACACAGGAAATAGCTGATGACCCACCCCTTCCTTAGCGGGCAATAGGTGTCAGGCGAATCAGATGAATCCGGCGGCTATCAGCATTCAGAATGCGAAAGCGATAAGCGCCAATCTCAGTGGTTTCGTTACGTTTTGGCAGGTGCCCAAACGCACTCATCACCAAACCGCCCACGGTGTCGAACTCATCGTCGGAGAATTCGCTGTCGAAGAACTCGTTGAAGTTCTCGATCGGCGTCAGCGCCTTGACCAGGAAATCACCGCTGGGCAGCGGCTTGATGTAGCTGTCTTCTTCGACGTCGTGCTCGTCTTCGATGTCGCCGACGATTTGCTCAAGCACGTCTTCGATGGTCACAAGACCGGCCACGCCGCCGTATTCGTCGATCACAATGGCCATGTGATTGTGGTTGGCGCGAAATTCGCGCAGCAGCACATTCAGGCGCTTGGATTCAGGCACGAAGGTGGCCGGGCGCAGCAGGTCCTTGATGTTGAAGTTGTCGCCGTTCTCCTTGAGGATCAGTGGCAACAGGTCCTTGGCCAGCAGGACACCCATGACGTCGTCATGGCTTTCACCGATCACCGGGTAGCGCGAGTGCGCCGAGTCGATCACGGCCGGGAGGAATTCCCGTGGAGTCTGGGTCGCCTTGATGCTGATCATCTGCGAGCGCGGGACCATGATGTCGCGTACTTGCAGGTCAGCCACCTGGATGGCGCCTTCGACGATGGCCAGCGCTTCGCTGTCCAGCAACTTGTTCTGGTGGGCCTCGCGCAGCAGCTCCAGCAGCTCCTGGCGGTTTTTCGGCTCGTGGGCAAAAGCCTGGGTCAGTTTACCCAGCCATGACTTCTGCCCGTTGCTCGATCGGTCTTCGCTCATAGCGATTACTCTAAATCCTTTGTTGTTTCAGTGAGGTGTCGTTTCGATTTCGTCGTCTGCATACGGGTCAGGGTGACCCAGTTCAGCAAGCAACGTTTGTTCCAGTGTTTCCATTTCTTCGGCTTCGTCATCGTCTATATGGTCGTAACCCAAGAGATGCAAGCAGCCGTGGATGACTAGATGAGCCCAATGGGCCTCAAGTTCCTTGCCTTGTTCCTTTGCCTCGCGCTCGACCACTTCGACGCAGATCACCAGGTCGCCCAGTAACGGGATATCCAGTAATTCATCCGGCACGTCGGCAGGGAAGGACAGCACGTTGGTCGCGTAGTCCTTTTGACGCCAGGTGTGATTCAGTTCACGGCCTTCGGGCTCGTCCACCAGGCGGATGGTCAGTTCCGAGTCGGCGGTACGCTGGCGCAGGGCCAGGGCGCACCATTGACGGAACTGATCTTCGCTGGGGGCGGGCGCTTCGGTGGCCAGCTGCAGGTCTAGCTCAAGCATCGCGGCGCACGTCCTTGGCGGGTGCGTCATCGCGGTGCTCAAAGCGCTCGTAGGCTTCGACAATGCGCTGCACCAGCGGGTGGCGAACCACGTCTTTGGGCATGAAATGCGTGAAGCTGATGCCCGGCACGTCCTTGAGTACGTCGATCACCTGCGCCAGCCCCGACTTGGTGCCCTTGGGTAGGTCGACCTGTGTGACGTCACCGGTAATCACGGCGGTGGAGCCGAACCCGATACGGGTGAGGAACATCTTCATCTGTTCGACGGTGGTGTTCTGGCTTTCGTCGAGGATGATGAAGCTGTTATTCAAGGTGCGGCCACGCATGTAGGCCAGCGGGGCGATCTCGATCACTTGGCGCTCGATCAACTTGGCCACGTATTCAAAGCCGAGCATCTCGTACAGCGCGTCGTAGAGCGGGCGCAGGTACGGGTCGATCTTCTGGGCCAGGTCGCCGGGCAGGAAGCCAAGCTTCTCGCCAGCCTCGACCGCCGGGCGCACCAGCAGGATGCGCCGCACTTGCTCGCGCTCCAGGGCGTCGACCGCACAGGCCACGGCCAGGTAGGTCTTGCCGGTACCGGCGGGGCCGATGCCGAAGTTGATATCGTTACCGAGGATTTCCTTGACGTAGCGCTGCTGATTCAAGCCGCGAGGGCGAATCATGCCTTTTTTGGTGCGCAGGGCCACGCTGGCTTCGGCCACCGGGTTGTTGGCCAGGTCTTCCACGGCAGATTCCTGCAGGTACAGGTGCACGGTCTCCGGCGACAGCTCACTACCCTTGGTTTCGCGGTAGAGGCGGCGGAGCAGGTTTTCTGCAGACGTGGTGTGCTGGGGTTCACCAATAAGCTCGAACTGATTGCCGCGGTTGCGGATCTCGATGCTCAGGCGTTGTTCGATCAGGCGCAGGTGCTCGTCGAACTGTCCGCACAGGTTGGCGAAACGGCGAGCCTCAAACGGCTCGAGGATAAAACGATGGGGTTCTGCTATGGGTGCGTTCAAGGTTGCTTTTAGCCGCCCTTTGGCTGTTTAGGTGAAGGAGAGGATAACGCCAGCGCTCGGCGTGCGAAAGCACTTATATAGGCTGGCTCACTCTCAAGAACCATGAAAATCCACTGTGGGAGCTGGCTTGCCTGCGATTGCGGTGTATCAGTGCCAATTGTGTTAACTGGCCCACCGCTATCGCAGGCAAGCCAGCTCCCACATTTTGATCTTCATCAGGTCAGAGCAATCAGTTAACCAACGACCCGCGCAGCGAGTGCGGTTGCGCCGCATCGATGTGCACATCGGCAAACTGGCCGATCAAGGTGGGCGTGTCACAGCGGAAGTTGACGATCCGGTTGTTCTCGGTACGCCCTTGCAACTCGCCCGGGTCTTTTTTCGAGTAGTCGGTCACCAGGATGCGCTGGATCGAACCGACCATTTGTCGGCTGATCTCGAAACCTTGCTGGTTCAGGCGATGTTGCAGCGCGTTCAAGCGCTCTTTTTTCAGTGCTTCTGGCGTTTCATCTGCCAGGTCCGCGGCCGGCGTGCCTGGGCGCTGGCTGTAGACGAACGAGTACGAGAAGTCGAAACCAACGTCTTCGATCAGCTTCATGGTCTGCTCGAAATCTTTCTCGGTCTCGCCAGGGAAGCCGACGATGAAGTCCGAGCTGATGCAGATACCCGGTACAGCGGCGCGCAATTTACGCAGCTTGGATTTGTATTCCAGAGCCGTGTGGTTGCGCTTCATGGCCGCCAGAATGCGGTCCGAACCCGACTGCACCGGCAAATGCAGGTGCTTGACCAACTCCGGCACTTCGGCGTGCGCCTGGATCAGGCTGTCGGAGAACTCCAGCGGGTGCGAGGTGGTGTAGCGAATACGCTCAATGCCGTCTACGGCGGCGACCACACGGATCAGCTCCGCCAGGTCGGCCAGGCGCCCGTCGTGGGTCTGGCCGCGATAGCCGTTGACGTTCTGGCCCAGCAAGGTCACTTCGCGCACGCCGTTTTCGGCCAGGTGGATGATTTCTGCCAGTACGTCGTCAAACGGCCGGCTGACCTCTTCGCCACGGGTATAGGGCACCACGCAGAAGGTGCAGTACTTGCTGCAGCCTTCCATCACCGACACGTAGGCGCTTGGCCCGTCGATGCGCGGCTCGGGCAAATGGTCGAATTTTTCGATTTCCGGGAACGACACGTCCACCTGCGGCAGCTTGGTGATGCGGGCGGCGTCGATCATTTCGGGCAGGCGGTGCAGGGTTTGCGGGCCGAAAACCACGTCGACATAGGGTGCGCGGTCGCGGATCGCGGCGCCTTCCTGGCTGGCCACGCAGCCGCCGACGGCGATCACCATGTCCGGGTTGGCCAATTTCAATTCACGCCAGCGGCCCAGCTGGGAGTACACACGGTCCTGGGCACGCTCGCGGATAGAGCAGGTATTGAGCAGGATCACGTCGGCATCTTCGGCGCGGGCGGTGACTTCCAGGGCCTGATGTTCGCCCAGCAGATCGACCATGCGCGAGCTGTCGTACTCGTTCATCTGGCAACCGTGGGTTTCGATGTAAAGCTTCTTGGCCATGGGAATCATCAACTGGTGGTAAAGAACCGCGCATTATAGGGGGCATGCCCATTGGTTCCTAGCGCTGTGCATCGGGTGCCATGCTATAGTTCGCGCCCTCTTTTATATCCCCGATGTGTTGTTCGCCCACCATGACCAAACGTGAAGCTCCAATCTACAAGGTGATTTTCCTCAACCAGGGCCAGGTGTTCGAAATGTACGCCAAGCAGATCTATCAAAGTGATCTGTGGGGCTTCCTGGAGGTGGAAGAGTTCGTCTTTGGCGAGCGCACCCAGTTGGTCGTCGACCCGGGCGAAGAAAAACTCAAGGCGCAATTTGAAGGCGTGGTGCGCAGCTTTGTGCCGATGCATTCGATTGTGCGCATCGATGAAGTCGAGCGCCTGGGCACGCCGAAGATCAGCGAAGCGCGTGGCACCAGCAATGTGATGCCGTTTCCGATGCCGATGCCGGAAAAGTAACACTGCGCTTGTGGTGTGGTTTTGTAAGACGATTCTGAAACTTTTCAGTCGTGATTGACGACTTGACAGAAATATAGCAGTTTGTGCCCATGCAGAGAGGACGCCATGAGCACATCCATAAAAAAATCCCTCGAACACCAGTTGTCATCCAAGTCCCAGGCTTATCGGGCGCTGGCGGCCTATATCCTGGCGAACCTCAAAGACCTGCCGTTCGAGAATTCGGCGCAGGTGGCGCACAAGCTCCAGATCAGCGAGTCCACCGTCGGCCGCTTCTGCCGGGCGTTGGGCTACAAGCATTTCAAAGACCTCAAACACGAACTCAAAGGCGACCTGGGTGACAGCCCATGGCTGATCGGCGACCGGCTGCGCGCGTTCCAGGCAGAAGGCGACGTAAACCCGCTGGCCAACAGCCTGCAACTGGAGATCGCGGCGTTGGTGCGGGTCTACGAGTACACCCGCACTGAGCCTTGGCGCGTGGTGACTTCAAGGCTGGCGCAAAGCCCGCAGGTTTTTGTCGCCGGTTTCGGCACCGAGCGGGGCATCGCCTGCTCCATGGTCCACATGCTGCAATACCTGCGCACAGGCGTGCATCTGGTGGACGGTGCGTCAGGGCATTTCGGCGAGGTGTTGCTGGCGCCGTCTGCCGATTCAATGCTGATCGTCTATGAGGCGCGACGCCATTCCCGTCAGTCTTTACTGCTGTGCCAGGCGGCACGCAAACGCGGCATTGCGGTCACGCTTATAACCGACAACTTTTGTGAGTGGGCTGAGCAAAACGCCAACGAAGTGTTTCGGGTGTCGACCGAATTTGATTTGTTATGGGACTCGACAGCCACCATGTTATCGCTGACTCACTTGTTGATTAACGCTATGTCCAAACAACTGGGCCCAGAAATGGAAGAACACTTGAATGCGATTGCCCAGTTGCATCAGGCGTTTGTGGGTTACACCCAGAGTTGACCGCTTAAGCGTTATTTAACTAACGCTTTTTATTTAACTGTCATTAGCGAACTTATTGGTTCGGGAGTAGCCCTGTGCGCGATCCTCGGTATGACATTCTTTTTGAGCCGGTACACATTGGGCCGGTTCGCACGCGTAATCGCTTTTACCAAGTGCCGCACTGTAATGGCATGGGCCATGTGCACCCCTCGGCCATGGCCGCCATGCGCGGGGTCAAAGCCGAGGGGGGTTGGGGGGTGGTGTGTACGGAGGAGTGCGAGATCAGCCCGCTGAGCGAGTTTTCGCCCTATATAGAAGCGCGCTTATGGGATGAACGCGACATCCCCGCGCTGGCGAAAATGTGTGAGGCCGTCCATCTGCATGGCTCCTTGGCCGGCGTCGAACTGGCGTTCAATGGCTATTCGGCGCCCAATCGCTATAGCCGCGAAATCCCTTGGGCGCCTTCCAATACACCGGTGCGTGGATACGACCCGGTGCAGGCCCGGGCCATGAGCCGCGCCGATATCAAGCAACTGCGCCAGATGCATCGCGCTGCTGCGTTACGGGCACGCCAGGCGGGTTTCGACATTATCTACGTGTATGCCGGCCACGACCTTGGGCTGCCGTTTCACTTTCTGACCCCGCGCAATAACCGGCGCACCGATGAGTACGGTGGGGTGTTGGAGAATCGTGTACGGCTGTTGCGTGAATTGATCGAAGATACCCGCGATGCGGTGGGTGATCGTTGCGCAGTCGCCGTGCGGCTGGCAGTGGATGAACAGGTCGCTGGCGGGCTGGCCTGCGAGGGAGAAGGCCGCGAGATTTTTTCGCTGTTGGCGGAGTTGCCGGACCTTTGGGATGTCAACGTTGCCGACTGGTCCAACGACAGCGTGACCTCACGGTTTGCCCCTGAAGGTTTTCAAGAAGCGTTCCTGCTCGGGCTCAAAGCACTGACCACCAAACCAGTGGTGGGCGTGGGCCGGTTTACCTCACCGGATACCATGGTCTCACTGGTGCGTCGAGGCGTGTTGGACCTGATCGGCGCTGCGCGTCCCTCGATTGCCGATCCCTTCTTGCCAAAGAAGATAGAGGAAGGGCGCTTGGAAGAAATTCGCGAATGCATTGGCTGCAACGTCTGTGTCAGTGGTGACCACACCAGCACCCCGCTGCGCTGCACGCAAAACCCCACCCTGGGTGAAGAGTGGCGGCGCGGCTGGCACCCCGAGTCGGCACCTCGTGCGCATAACCCCGCACGCGCCCTGGTGGTCGGGGCAGGGCCTGCCGGCCTTGAATGCGCGCGGATACTGGGCGCGCGCGGCATGGAGGTGGCGCTGGTAGAAGGCACGCGCACGCTGGGCGGGCGTGTGTCTCTTGAAGCCAGGCTGCCGGGGTTGGCCAGTTGGTCACGGGTGCTCGACTACCGGCTGGACGCCCTCAGCCGATTGCCTGCAGTAGAGATCTATCGCGAAAGCCAGCTACAAGCCCAGGACGTGTTGGACTTCGCCGCCGCTCACGTGTTTATCGCCACCGGTTCGCGCTGGCGCACCGATGGTTTGGGGCGTGCACTGCGCCAGGCCTTGCCGGGGTTGGAACATCTGCCGGTATGGACCCCGGATGATCTGCTGGCCGGGACAGTCCCTGCTTCACCGGTGCTGCTGTTCGATGATGACCACTACTACATGGGCAGTGTGTTGGCAGAGCAGTTGGTAGCGCTGGGCGTGGAGGTGATCTTTGTCACCCCGGCGCCGGATGTGGCGACCTGGACCCATAACACGCTGGAACAACACCGCATCCAGCGTCGCCTGCTGGAACTCAATGTCACGATCATCACCTCCCACTCGCTGGCGGCGGTGACGCCTGAAGGTGCGGTTGCCAGTTGTATGTACACCGGCCGGCCAAGGTTCATTCCCGTGGCGTCATTGTTGCTGGTGACCTCCCGTGAGCCTGAGCAAGGCCTGTACCAGGCACTCAACGAGGCAACTGAGCAACGCGTTGAGGCGGGTATTGAGTCGGTCGCATTGGTGGGCGACTGCCTGGCGCCTGGAACCATTGCAGCTGCCGTGTATTCAGGGCATCGGCTGGCGCGTGAGTTTGATGCGCCCGCCGGCTCGTTGGTCATGCGTCGCGAAATTCCTCATTTAGAGCTGTTGTAACGTCCTGCTGTGCAAACAATAACAAGGAATAAAATAATGAAAAAATTAGTTCTGATGTTATCGGTGTTGGCTTCCGTAGTGGTGAGCAACTGGGTGTCCGCCAATAACTATGAGGTCATACGTTTCGGTGCTGACCCTAACTACGCGCCTTTTGCCTATAAAGACAATACCGGTACTTTGGTCGGTTTCGAGATTGATATCGGCAACGCCATCTGCGGACATTTGAAGGTGCGCTGCCAATGGGTCGAAAGCGATTTTGATGGCCTGGTTCCCAGCCTCCGGGCCGGCAAGATCGACGCGATACTGGCGTCGGTAACCGTGACCGAAGCGCGGCGCAAGATCATCGACTTCACTTCTGAAGTGTTCTCCAGCCCCTCCGCCATGGTATTCAAGGCCGGCACCGACCTTGGCGACGCCAAGGGCAAGTCCGTGGGCTATTTGCAGGGCAGTACTCAGGAAGCCTACGCCAAGCGCGTGTTGGCCATCCAGGGCATGAAAGTGGTGGCCTACGCCGATCAGGAACAGGTTTACGCCGACCTCGTGGCGGGTCGGCTTAACGCTTCGTTGCAGGACGCCCAACAGGCGCAAAGTGGCTTTTTGCGCTCGCCTCAAGGTGCCGGTTTCGAATTGGGCAAGGTCATAGAAAGCGAACTGATGCCTTCCATGAGCGCCATTGGCATCGCCAAGGGTAATCAGGCGCTGAAGACTTTGCTCGATCAAGGCCTGGCAGCGCTGCATGCCGATGGCACCTATGCTCGCCTGCAGGAGCAGTATTTCCCAGGCGTCGACATGTTCAGCGGCAATTGACCGCCCGCCATCATCGTTGGAGGGCGTCGTCATGCTGGAGAACGTTGCGCGCTTTGTCGCGACCCTGGAGGGTTTTGCGCCGTTACTGCTGCAAGGCGTATGGGTGACCTTGAAGCTGGCGCTGTTATCGCTGTTGCTGGGGCTGATCTTCGGCCTGCTCGGAGCGGGTGCCAAGCTGTCACGCGTCAGGGCCTGGCGTGTTTCAGCACAGGTCTACACCACCCTGATCCGTGGGGTGCCGGACCTGGTGTTGATGCTGCTGATCTTTTACGGCGTACAAACCGCTGTGAGCCGGCTGACGGCTGTGATGGGCTGGGCCTACCTCGAAATTGACCCTTTGACTGCGGGCGTACTGACGCTGGGGTTTATCTACGGTGCTTATTTTACCGAGACCTTTCGTGGCGCATTGTTGGCGGTGCCACGTGGGCAGGCGCAGGCGGCCAAAGCGCTGGGTATGAAGCCCAGCCAAAGCTTCATCTACATAACCTTTGCGCAGATGATGCGCTTCGCCTTGCCGGGGCTGGGCAATAACTGGATGGTCTTGCTCAAGGCTACCGCGTTGGTGTCGATTATCGGTTTGGCAGACTTGGTCAAAGTGGCTCAGGTGGCTGGCAAAAGCAGCCAGCAGCTATTGAGCTTTCTACTGCTGGCGGGCTTTATTTATCTGCTCCTCAGCAGCGCCTCCAATGCGGTGCTGCGCTGGCTTGAGCGTCGTTATGGCGGTGCGAAGCAGGAGGCGCAGCGATGATTGAGCTGATACTGGAATATTGGCGGCCGTTTCTCTATTCCGACGGTCAGCAAATCACTGGCCTGGCCATGACGCTGTGGCTCACCAGTGCTTCGTTATGCCTTGGGCTGCTGGTGGCGTTGCCATTGTCGATTGCCCGGGTTTCAACCCGCTCGTGGGTACGTTGGCCGGTACAGGGCTTTACTTATCTGTTTCGGGGAACGCCGCTCTATGTCCAGTTGCTGGTTTGTTACACCGGTATATACAGCCTGGCGGCTGTGCGCGAACAGCCGCTTCTGGACGCTTTTTTTCGTGATGCGCTGAATTGCACACTGCTGGCCTTTGCCCTTAACACGGGCGCCTACACCACCGAAATCCTCGCCGGTGCCATCCGCTCCATGCCGCGCGGTGAAGTAGAGGCCGCAAGGGCGTTAGGGTTCGACGGCTGGAAGCTCTACACCTATCTGATCATGCCGTCGGCCCTGCGCCGCTCATTGCCGTACTACAGCAATGAGGTGATTTTCATGCTGCACTCCACCACGCTGGCGTTCACCGCCACGGTCCCCGATGTGCTCAAAGTGGCCAGGGATGCCAATGCCGCGACCTTTCTGACGTTCGAGTCCTTCGGCATCGCCGCGGCTATGTATCTATGCATCACCTTCGCTCTGGTCGGCCTTTTTCACCTGGCCGAGAAGCGTTGGCTGAGATTTCTTGACCCAAGCCGATAGGAGGTCGCCATGTATGAACGCGTGCATCAATTGCCAGCAACCGTGCCGGGTACGACGCGGCAGATCCATAGTTTTCACTACGGCCCGGCCAATGGCGTGGGCAAAGTCTATATCCAGTCTTCCCTGCATGCCGATGAGCTGCCGGGGATGTTGGTGGTATGGCATCTCAAGCTAAGGTTGTTGCGATTGGAGGCCGAGGGCCTATTGCGCGGTCCGGTGGTGTTGGTGCCGGTGGCCAACCCCATGGGGCTGGAGCAAGTGTTGATGGATGTGCCTCAAGGCCGTTTCGATTACGACAGCCGGGAGAACTTCAATCGGCACTTCCTTGATGTCAGCCGGCAGGTGGGTGATGCCGTCGAGGCACGGCTGACCGATGACCCCGAGGAAAACTTGCGGTTGATTCGTGCGGTGCTGGTTCGCGTGCTCGCCAGCCAAGTGCCTGCCAACCAGGTACAAGCCATGCGCCTGACGCTTCAGCGCCTGGCCTGCGATGCCGATATCGTGCTCGACTTGCACTGTGATTTCGAGGCCGTGCAGCATCTGTATGCGTCGCCGGTTTGCTGGCCGCAAGTGGAACCTCTGGCCCGTTACCTGGGGGCACAAGCGTGCTTTATGGCGACAGACGCCGGTGGGCAGTCCTTCGATGAGTGCTTCAACTTGTTTTGGCAGCATATGGAGGCGCGCTTCCCGCAACGTGTGGCGCCGCCCGGTTTTGCTGTAACGCTGGAGCTGCGTGGTGTGGCCGACGTGAGTTATGAGCTGGCCGATCAGGATTGTCAGAGCTTGATTGACTACCTCACGCACGCGGGCGTCATCGAGGGCCAGGCGCCTGAGCTGCCGCCATTATTGAACCCGCCCACGCCGCTGGCCGGCGTTGAGCCCGTTGTCAGCCCAGTGGGCGGCTTGATCGTGTTTTGTGCGCAGGTCGGGGATTATTTGAGCGCGGGGCAAGTCGTGGCACACATCATTGACCCGATCAGCGACAGCGTGACGGCCATTGCCTGTACTCGGGCAGGTTTACTGTATGTGCGGTCACTAAGGCGCATGGCCACCAGCGGCATGACGATTGCGCATGTTGCCGGTGCAGAGGCTTTCCGGCAGGGTTACCTGTTGTCGCCTTGAGGCGCGATTGGGTCGGGCAGGGGCGAGAAGGGCGAACGCCCATCGGCACTCTGCAATTCCTGCAGGTAATTGCGGAAGATCTGGCCCAGCACCTGGGTGGCTACTTCCAGTTCGTCGCGCTGCATGTGCTCGGCAACTTCGTCGGCCGTGTCCAACGCGTCTTCGGCACCGTTGACCGCCGCCATTTTCAGCACGATGTACGCCTGGACGTTATTGGCCGGCACGCCTTCACCGTGGAAGAACATGGTGCCCAGCTTGAATTGGGCTTCAGCGTGGCCCTGTAACGAAGCCTTCTCGAAGTAGCTCAGGGCTTTGTTGAGGTCGCGGGCCGGGTTTTTGTCGTCGTGGAAGTACTCGCCCAACTCGTATTGCGCCTGCGCATCCCCGCCTTCGGCCTGTTTCTGGCACGCGCTCAGGGCTTCGGCCTGGCTGTCTGGCTGGGTATTGAGGGTGCAACGACCCATCGCTGGGATTAACAACGAGTTGCCGCCTGCCTGGGCATGTGCCAGCAGCGGCTGAAGGAGCAACAGGCAGCCCAGAACCAGGGTGCGGCCGGTGCGTTTCATGGGAATCGACTTACCTCTGACGGGGCACGCGGACCCTCGGGGAGTCCAATAAGCGCGCATTATGAAATAAGCAGGCCCCTGCTTACAAAGTCTTTACTCGTTTTTCTGCTGCGTAGGCAAGTTATCTGCCGGATTGCAGGTGATTTCTCGAAAAATGCAGGAAATCTCTGTAGGCAAAGTAGCAAATCTGACGCTGCGAGGGGCAACGTCAGATGTGTGTGTCCCTTATATCAGGGCTTACTTCAGGGCTGCGAAAGCGCGCTCGGCAGCATCCAGGGTCAGTTTCAACTCGGCTTCGCCATGGGCGATCGAGGTGAAACCGGCTTCGAATGCGCTCGGTGCCAGGTAAACGCCGCCGTCGAGCATCAGGTGGAAGAAGCGCTTGAACAGGTCGGCATCGCTGCCCATCACGTCATCAAAGGTAACAATGTCGTCGGCGCCGCTGAAGTACAGGCCGAACATGCCCCCCGCCTGGGTGGTCACGAATGGGATACCCGCCGCGTCGGCGCGCTGTTGCAGGCCGTCGAGCAGGCGTGTGGTGTAGTCGGTCAGCTCGGCGTGGAAACCCGGGCGGCTGATCAGGCGCAGGGTAGTCAGGCCGGCAGCCATGGCCAATGGGTTACCCGACAAGGTGCCCGCCTGATACACCGGGCCAAGCGGCGCGATGTGCTGCATGATTTCGCGTTTGCCGCCGAAGCAGCCCACGGGCATGCCGCCGCCGATGATCTTGCCGAAAGTGCTCAGGTCTGGCGTAACGCCGTAGTAAGCCTGGGCGCCGCCGAGGGCGACGCGGAAACCGGTCATCACTTCGTCGAAAATCAGCACCACGCCGTGCTTGTCGCACTGCTCGCGCAAACCTTCCAGGAAACCCGGCGCCGGTGGCACGCAGTTCATGTTGCCGGCTACCGGCTCGACGATGATGCACGCCACGTCCTGGCCGACTTCGCTGAGCATCTGCGCAACGGCCGCGATGTCGTTGAACGGCAGGGTCAGGGTGTGTTTGGCAAACGCGGCCGGCACACCGGCCGAGCTTGGCACGCCTTGGGTCAGCAGGCCGGAACCGGCTTTTACCAGCAGGCTGTCGGAGTGGCCGTGGTAGCAGCCTTCGAACTTGATGATGCTGTCGCGACCGGTGAAACCACGGGCCAGGCGGATTGCGCTCATGGTGGCTTCGGTGCCGGAGCTGACCATGCGCACCATTTCCATCGATGGCACGATTGAGCACACAAGGTCCGCCATCTCGGTTTCCATGGCGGTTGGCGCGCCATAGGACAGGCCGTGTTGCAGCTGCTGGCGCACAGCGTCGAGCACGTCCGGGTGGCTGTGGCCGAGGATCATCGGCCCCCAGGAACCTACGTAGTCAACGTAGCGCTTGTCATCTTCGTCGGTGACGTAGGCGCCTTCGGCATGCTTGAAGAATAACGGTGTGCCGCCGACGCTCTTGAACGCACGCACGGGGGAGTTCACACCGCCGGGGATGTGTTTCTGGGCATTGGCAAACAGGGTTTCGGAACGGGACATGATCGGGCTCTCTACACTTTAACTTTAAGAAGGTCGTTGAAGGCGCGGGCGCGGCGCGTGACTTCCTGGGTGCTGTCGGCACCGAACAGGCCGTGGACCACGGCGAGCAGGTCGGCACCGTAGGCCACCAAAGGTTCGGCGTTCTCCAGGGTGACGCCGCCAATCACGCAGATCGGCAGCTGCAAGCGCGTGCGGGCCTGGGCCAGCATGTCGAGCGTGGCGGCCGGTGCGCCGGGCTTGGTGTTGGAATTGAAAAAGCGACCGAAGGCGACGTAGCTTGCACCTTCCTTGGCGGCCTGTTCGGCCAGCTCAATCTGGCTGTGGCAGGTCGCGCCGATGATGGCTTTGGAGCCGAGCAGTGCGCGGGCCGGGGTCAGCGGGCCGTCGGTCTGGCCCAGGTGTACGCCGACGCCCAGGCGTGCGGCCAATTCGGCGTCATCGTTGATGATCAACTGGGTCTTGTAGCGTGAGCACAGCTCGCGCAGCTTCTCGGCTTCACGCAGGCGCCGGGCTTCGTCGCTGCTTTTGTCGCGGTACTGCAACAGGGTGACACCACCGTCCAGCGCCGCTTCGACGTAGGCGAGGAATTTGCCGGCCAACAGCTGGCTGTCGGTAATGGCGTAAAGGCCACGTAGTTTCATCGGGCAGGCCTCTTGTGCGGTTAAGAGCAGAAATCCAGCGGCAAACGGCGCGGCACGAACTGGCCCTGGCCGAGTTGTTCGGCGTCACGCAGGGTGCGCCAAGTGTAGTTGAGCGCCGATTGCACCGCGCTGGCCAAGCCTTCGCCCTGGGCGATGCGGCCGGCCAAGGCGCTGGCCAGCGTGCAGCCCGAGCCGTGATAACTGCCCGGCAGACGCTGGCAGGTAAAGGTCTGGCGCGTGCCGTCGCGGCTGTACAAACGGTTGTGTACTTCATGCTCGTCGCCGTGGCCGCCGGTGATCAGCAGATGCTTTACATACGGCAGCAGCTTCTCGGCGCATTCGTCCGCCGTGCCCTCGGGCAATTCGGCGAGGATGCGCGCTTCCGGCAAGTTCGGCGTAGCGATCAGCGACAGCGGCAATAACCGCTCACGCATGGCATAGCCGACTTCGTCCTTGCCCAGGCTGCCGCCGCCACCGGCACGCAGCACCGGGTCGCAGACCACCGGCAGGTGCGGGTGCGCCTGCAGCAGTTCGACCACGGTGTCGACCATCGCAATGGAACCGAGCATGCCCAGCTTCACCGCCGCGACTTCCGAATCGCTGAGCACGGCATTGGCCTGGGCCAGTACCCACTCGCGGTCGAGCACGCGGAAATCGCTGACATTCACAGTGTTCTGCACGGTCAAGGCGGTGACGGCCGGGGCCGCATGACAGCCTTGTGCAAGCAGGGCTTCGATATCTGCCTGCAAGCCGGCGCCACCACTGGGGTCGTGGCCGGAGAGACAGAGGACAACGGGGCGAGAGCTGTAGATATTCATGGTGCGCGAGCTTACCACCAAACGCTTTTGGCGTGGCTGTTGGGCGCGAGGGGAATTTGCGGCTTGTGTTTATGGTTGTGGCTTAGCTGATTTTTTATTCAGGAAGCGCTTGAAAGGCCCGTTCTAGAGCCTTTCAAAAAATTATTTCAATGGTGTCCAATGGCCTCTAGCGGCTATGCTAGAGTGGATCCAAACAACTTAATGTATCGCCGGTATACGTCTACTCAAAAGGAATGGGGGGCTTTTGACATAACCGGACAGGCCACGCTGGGGCTCTATGCGCTATTTGCTGATTTTTTTATTGTGCGGGCTGCCGATGCTCGCCAGCGCCATCGAGTTCAACCCGGACACTCGAAGCCTGCCGCTGGGCCGCGTCATGCAAGTGCTCGAAGACCCAACCGACGCCCTCACCATCGCCGATGTCAGCGCTCCGGCCTACGCCGCCCATTTTAAAACCCATGACAAAGCCACGCTCAACGCCGGCTATTCACGCTCGGTGTTCTGGCTCAAGGTCGACCTGCATTACACCGCCACTGACCCTCGCGCCCCGCGCACCTGGTTTCTGGAATTGGCGTACCCGCCGCTTAACCAACTGGATTTGTACCAGCGTGACAGCACCGGCAATTACCGCCTGACCACCCGCACGGGCAGCACCCTGGCGTTTTCCAGCCGTGAAGTGCGCCAGGCCAACTACCTGTTCAAGCTCAACTTTGTGCCCGACCAGCAGCAAACCGTGTACCTGCGCCTGCAAAGCCAAGGCTCGATCCAGGCCCCGCTGACGCTCTGGTCTGCCACCGCCTACCTGGAGCAGCAGCCACTGCGCCTGTATGTATTGGGGGCGATCTACGGCGTGTTACTGGGGATGCTGGTCTACAACCTGTTCATCTACTTGAGCGTGCGCGACACCAGCTACCTTTATTACATCCTCTATATCGCCTCGTTCGGCCTCTATCAGCTGTCGGTCAACGGCGTGGCGGTGGAATATTTCTGGCCGAACAACCCGTGGTGGGCGAATGCGGCGGTGCCGTTCCTGATTGGTTCGGCGGCGTTGTTCGGCAGCTTGTTCGCGCGCAGTTTCCTGCACACCGCGCAGCACAGCCGCTGGCTGGATCGGATGCTGCTGGCACTCGCGGCCGCGGGTGCGGTGGTGATGGCGCTGGCGCTGTTGACCAGCTACGCCGTGGCCCTGCGTCTGGCCACCGGCCTTGCTCTGGTGTTTACCGTGACCATCTTTGTGGCCGCCATCAAGGCCTGGTATTGCGGCCAGCGCATGGCGCGCTATTTCATTTTCGCCTGGTCGGCGTTCCTGATCGGCGGTGTGGTCAACACCATGATGGTGTTGGGCTACCTGCCCAATATGTTCCTCACCATGTACGCCAGCCAGCTCGGCTCGGCCATCGAAGTGGCGCTGTTGTCCCTGGCCCTGGCGGACCGCATCAACGGCATGCGTGAGCAACAGGCGCAGATCCTGTTCGACGCCAGCCAGAAACTTGAAGTGCTCAACCAGCAGTTGGCCCGCAGTAACCGCCTCAAAGATGAGTTCCTTGCCACGCTCACCCACGAACTGCGCACACCGATGAACGGCGTGATCGGTTCGCTGGAACTGATGCAAACCGTGCCGCTGGACGACGACCTCACCCAGTACCAGCAAACCGCCGCCGGTTCTGCCCGGGACATGATGCGCATGGTCAACGGCATTCTCACCCTGACCGAGTTGCAAGCCGGGCGCCTCACCGCCCAGCCCCAGGTGTTCAGCCTGCGGGGCACGCTCGACACCTTGCGCCAGCAATTCACCGCCAGCGCCCAGAGTAAAGGCCTGGAGTTTTCCATCGACGTGGCCGATGAACTGCCGGACCGGGTGATTGGCGATGCCGGCAAACTCATCCAATGCCTGGACTGCCTGCTCGACAACGCCTTCAAGTTCACCCACGAAGGCGCGGTGCGCGTGCGCGTGGTGGGTGTGCCGCACAGTGATGGCGAGCTGCGCCTGAGCTTTATTGTGACCGACAGCGGCATCGGCTTCGCTTTCCTCGACGAGGCCACGCTGTATCAGCGCTTCTTCCAGGTCGACGGTTCGATGACGCGCGAATACGGCGGCCTGGGCATCGGCCTGGCGATTTGCCGGCAACTGATCGAACTGCTCGGCGGGCGCCTTACCCATCATTCCGAGCCTCGCAAGGGCAGCCGCTTCCAGTTGGACATGAGCGTCAACCCAGCGCCGCCCGAGCCAAAGCCCGCAACGCACAAACCCCATGCGCAACGAGCGCCCCAGGAATGTTCGGTGCTGTTGGTGGATGACAACAGCGTCGGCCAATTGGCGGTACGCGGCATGCTGCTAAAACTGGGTTACCGGGTGAAAACCGTGGATAACGGCCCGGCCGCCTTGGCGCTGTTGCAGGACCAGACGTTTGATGCGGTGCTGCTGGATGTACCCGAGGGCGGCTTCTCGTTGTGCTGTCAGATCCGTGCGCTACCCGGCTGCGGCGAGTTGCCGGTGATTGCCCTGAGCACCTCGCTGCACGCCCCGGATCGCGAACGCTGCCATGGGGTCGGCATCACCGATCGCCTCAGCAAACCGGTACGTTTCGAGGCGTTGCAAACGGTGCTGGAACGGCGCCTGCTGTGCCCGTTAGAGGGCGAAAGCGCCGAACAATAGGCGGGTATGCCACTTTTTTAACCCCGGTGACGGTGCTTAACTGAAATTCAGGCCTCAACTGCACGTGGCCTATTTTCCAGGAGGCCCGTCATGAACCTGCATCAGTTTGCCGAAACCCACGACGTCACCAACCAGCCGCCGTCCCTGGACGGTACCAACCTTTATCGCATCGACCTGCCCCTGCAAGAATGGTCCCGCCGCTTTGGCGCCGGCTGGGCGCAGGCACGTATTGATGCGTATGGTGCGCTGGCCGGTGGGCCGTTGATGGAGGCCGGGTTTTTGGCGAATCAGAACAAGCCGGTGTTCAATAGCCATGACCGCTACGGCCATCGCATCGACCTGGTGGAGTTTCATCCGGCCTATCACGAGCTGATGCGCACTGCCGTCGAGCATGGCCTGCCATCGCTGCCGTGGGCGCATCCGCAGCCCGGCGCGCATGTGGCCCGCGCCGCCATGACCTACCTGCACAGCCAGGCCGAAGCCGGCAGCGGGTGCCCGTTGACCATGACCTTCGCCTGCGTCCCGGCCCTGCGCCTGCAACCGGACCTGGCGCAGACCTGGCTGCCGAAAATCCTCAACACCGAATACGACCCGCGCAATGTCGGCATCGCCCACAAAACCGGTGCCACCATCGGCATGGCCATGACCGAAAAACAGGGCGGCACCGACGTGCGTGCCAACACCACCCGTGCCTATCCCGTGGGCGCCGGCGGCCCTGGCCAGGCCTATGAGCTGGTCGGGCACAAGTGGTTCTGCTCGGCGCCGATGTGCGATGCGTTCCTCACCCTGGCCCAGACCGACAAAGGCCTGACGTGTTTCCTGCTGCCAAGGCATCGCCCGGACGACACCCGCAACCAGTTCTACATCCAGCGCCTGAAAAACAAACTCGGCAATTGCTCCAATGCCTCCAGCGAAGTGGAGTTCCGTGGTGCCCTGGCCTGGATGATCGGCGAAGAAGGCCGGGGCGTGCCGACCATTATCGAAATGGTCGCCATGACCCGTTTCGACTGCATGGTCGGCTCCAGCGCCTTGATGCGTCAGGCGTTGACCCAGGCCAGCCATCATTGCGCCCATCGTTCAGTCGGCGGTCGCGTGCTCAGTGAACAGCCGTTGATGCAAAACGTGCTGGCCGACCTGGCGCTGGAGAGCGAAGCCTCCCTGGCCTTGAGCATGCGCATGGGCCGGGCGCTGGACCACCTGGATAACGAACAGGAAGCCAAATTTGCCCGGCTGGTGACAGCGGTGGGCAAGTATTGGATCTGCAAACGCGCACCGGCCATGATCAACGAAGCCGCCGAATGCATGGGCGGCGCCGGGTACGTGGAGGACAGCATCCTGCCGCGCCTTTACCGTGAGGCGCCGGTGAATTCGACGTGGGAAGGTTCCGGCAATGTGCAGTGCCTGGACGTGCTGCGCGCATTGTCCAAAGAGCCGGGCGTGCTGGAGGCGTTGTTTGTCGAACTGGGCGATGGCCATGGTGACAAGCAACTGGCGCGGCATATCGAGCAATTGAAGTCGGCGTTTATGGATACCCAGGATATCCAGTACCGCGCCCGGCAGTTGACCGAGGACATTGCCGTGGCGTTGCAGGCCAAGCTGTTGCTGGAGGCCGGGAATTCGGTGGTCAGCGATGGGTTTATTGCCAGCCGACTGGGAGAGTCGTCCGGCCGGGTGTACGGCACCTTGCCGCGTGGTGTGGACGTGGCGGCGATCGTCACGCGCTCAACTCCACAATCCCTCTGATTGATCGCATTCCAACTCTGGTGTTTCAGTGAGGCTGGGATACAGGCAAGATAAAGGCCTGCAAGTCAGAACACAGGATGCTTACCGTGACCGAAGCTTTTGTTGTCGTTCAAACCGCCGAAGAAGCCGTGGACCGGCTGGCGGCTCTGCATGAGCGTGCCACCGGCGCGCTCAACCAAGCCCTCAAGCAATACCTCAAGGACCGCGTCGAGCCTGACGCTGAACAACGTGCGCAGTTTCGCTACCCGGAACTGCGCCTGACCTACCACTGCCACGGCGAAGTCCCACAGACCACCCGCGCTTACGCCAAGGTGCAATTGCCGGGAACCTACAGCGTGACCGTCACCCATCCGGCAGCGTTCCGTAAGTACCTGCTGGAGCAACTGGTGCCGTTGATGCACGACTTCACCGTGACCGTGGAAGTCGGCGTCAGCCAGCAGAACATTCCGTACCCGTATGTGGTGGAGCAGGGCGATGAGCTGGCTGGCTCCGGCGTTACCGCCGCGACCCTCGCCCGTGTGTTCCCCAGCACCGACTTGTCGGCCGCCACCGACGGCATTGCCGATGGCCTCTACGACTGGGAAAACACCGACCCACTGCCGTTGGCGCTGTTCGATGCGGCGCGCGTGGACTTTTCCCTGCGCCGCCTGGTGCACTACACCGGCAGCGACTGGCGCCATGTGCAGCCGTGGATCCTGCTGACCAACTACCACCGCTATGTGGACCAGTTCATCCTGCATGGCCTGGAGCAACTGCGCAGCGACCCGCGGTTTATCCGCATGGTGCTGCCGGGCAACGTGATCATCGACAAGAGCATGGACCACGGCGAAGCCTCGGCCATTGCTGCCGGCGTGGTCTGGCACCGCTACCAAATGCCGGCCTACCACCTGCAGGCCACTGATGGCCACGGCGTGACCCTGGTGAACATCGGCGTTGGCCCGTCCAACGCCAAGAACATCACCGACCACCTGGCCGTGTTGCGCCCGCACTGCTGGCTGATGATCGGCCACTGCGGTGGCCTGCGCCAATCCCAGACCATTGGCGATTACGTACTGGCTCACGCCTATATGCGCCGCGACGGCATTCTCGACCGCGTAGTGCCGCCGAACATCCCGATCCCGGCGCTGGCCGAAGTGCAGATGGCCTTGCAGCAAGCCGCTGCCAACGTCACTGGCGAAAAAGGCGAAGAGCTGAAAAAACGCCTGCGCACCGGCACCGTGCTGACCTACGACGACCGCAACTGGGAACTGCGCTGGGCGCAAGAGCGGCCACTGATTAACCTGTCTCGCGCTGTGGCGGTGGACATGGAAAGCGGCACTATCGCCGCCCAAGGCTACCGTTTGCGGGTTCCGTACGGCACGTTGCTGTGTGTGTCGGACAAGCCGCTGCACAGCGAGATCAAACTGCCGGGTTCGGCCAACGCGTTTTATGAGCGTGCGGTCAGCCAGCACTTGAAGATCGGCATCGAGGCGGTGGATCTGTTGCGCACCGAACTCAACTCGTTGCACTCGCGCAAACTGCGCAGCTTCGACGAGCCGCCGTTCCGCTAAGCGGTTGGGATGGTCATTTAGCGGTCAGGCCACTAGCATTGTCGGTCCTGACCGTTAGATGTTCCTTTGCCATGTCCCGTCCTACCCGCCCCGATGCGCGCCGCCCTGGCGTGAAACCTCCGTACTCCGCAACGCGGCGTGTCGCCAAGGCGCCACCGGCCGAGCCGAAGTTGATCCTGTTCAATAAACCCTTCGACGTGCTGACCCAATTCAGCGACGAAGGCGGGCGCGCGACCCTTAAGGATTTTATCGACATCCCTGGCATCTACCCGGCCGGGCGCCTGGACCGTGACAGCGAAGGCCTGCTGCTGCTGACCAACGACGGCCAGCTACAGGCGCGCATTGCCGACCCCAAGCACAAGCTGGCGAAAACCTATTGGGTACAGGTCGAAGGCGAACCCACCGAAGAGCAGCTGCAACGCCTGCGTGACGGCGTAGAGCTTAATGACGGCATGACCTTACCTGCCGAAGCGCGGCAGTTGGACGAACCCGAACTGTGGCCGCGTAACCCGCCGGTACGTTTTCGCAAAAGCGTGCCGACGCATTGGCTGGAGCTGGTGATTCGCGAAGGGCGTAACCGCCAGGTGCGGCGCATGACCGCTGCAGTGGGCTTGCCGACCTTGCGCCTGGTGCGTGTGCGTATTGGTGACTGGTCGATTGATGGCCTCGACCAAGGCCAATGGAAGGCAGTGCCGCCGCGCTTATAAAGCGCCGGACTCGATCAGGCCGATCACCACGCTCTTGATGATGAACGCGGCCACACCCAGGCCCAGCACAAAAAACAGGATGAACGACCCAAAGCGCCCGGCCTTGGATTTTTTCGCCAGGTCCCAGACGATAAAGCCCATGAAGATGATCAGGATCGTGACCAGGCCGGTCATCATCCATTCTTCAAAGAGGGCGGGGTCGATGTTGTTCATGGGGATTTTTTCCGACAGGGCAGGCGGCAAGTATAAGGCAGCGTCATAAGCGCAACATTGACCTGAGTCGTAACGCGGTCAATGTGGGAGCAGGCAAGCCAGCTCCCATAAGGGATCACCAGTGTGCTTGAGGTCAGGTACGCAGGTGCGTCAACGGCAGCTCGGTGCTGTTGAGCACCTGGTTCAGCACAAAGCTGGAACGCACGCTGGTCACACCTTCAATCCGCGTCAAATGCCCCAGCAGCAATTTCTGGTAATGGTCCATGTCCGGCACCACTACTTTCAACTGATAGTCCGCATCCATCCCAGTGACCAAACTGCATTCCAGCACTTGCGGCAGGGTGCGGATCGCCGCTTCGAAATTCTCGAAACGCTCAGGCGTATGACGGTCCATGCCGATCAGCACATAGGCTGTAAGGCTCAGGCCCAGCATCTTGCGGTCGAGCAGCGCGACCTGGCGTGCGATGTAGCCGTCGTCTTCCAATTGCTTGACCCGGCGTGAGCACGGCGACGGCGACAGGCCGATGCGTTCGGCCAACTCCTGGTTGGAGATCCTCGCGTCGCGCTGCAATTCCGCCAAAATACTCAGGTCGTATCGGTCAAGCTTGCTCATTGGGTTGGCCTTTGTCGTAACTATTGCGGTGAATTATCTATGAAGGGTTAAAAATTGCGCAAGCACTGTTTATTGACGCAATCTTCGCAATCATCTGTCGGACGTTGGCCTGTATCTTTATCAACAGAATCACCGCCTGGACAACAGTCCACTGCAGCTCGCCCAATCAGGCCTGCTGCGGCCGCCGCCCCAGCAGGGTTGAGCCGGCCTCCAGGCTGCACACTGTCCACAAGACGGCGTGAGGTGAGCCAACGTCAAAAGCGTTGAGCCAGGACGAAATTCTCAAGGGGTGGCCGACGGGTCACCCCTTTTCTTTTGCCTTAAGAAAATTCTTCTTGTGACTGATAACCTGTCTCAGAACCGGGTGAGGCTTTTCCAGTCTCATGCAGTAAGGCCGGACATTCCAGGCCCCAACCCGCAGTGAGGAATAGCATGAAGCGCATCTGGCGTATGGCAGGTGTAGGTTTGCTGATGGTGAGCGTCGGCACGCAGGTAATGGCCGATGACCCGCGCTATGAAGGCGGTGGTCAGCATGAAAGAGGCCCGGAAGGCGGGCGCGGTAACGAACAAGGGCGCCCGCAAAATAACCAGCCGCGTCTGCAGAATAATCAACCACGTCCGGAAAACAACCAGCCACGGCCACAAAACCAGCACTTTGACCGTGCCGAGCAACAGCAGCACGGCGGTGGGCAGTGGCAAGGCCGCCCGCAAAATAACGAGCAACCGCGCCCTGCGCCGCAGCCAGCGAACAACCTGCCGATCCAGGGTCGCCCGGACACCGTGCGCCAAACCCAGGAACCCCGCCAGGGCTACTATCAGGACATCCCGCGCCGCAATGATGGCAACCAGCACTGGCAAGCCGGTAATGGCCCAGGCCCACGTCCGGGCGGCGGCTTTAATAACGGTCACCCCAATGACAACCGCTGGCCGGGTCGCCCTTCAGGGCACGGCAACGGCTGGGGGCCAGGCCCGCAGTATCGCCCCGGTTACATGGTCGACCGTTTCCCCGACCGCAACTACCGCGTGCCTTACCGTGGCCAGGATTACTTCTTCTCCGGCGGCTACTGGTATCGCCCGCAAGGCCCGCGCTACGTGGTGGTAACGCCGCCCTATGGCATCCGGGTGCAATACCTGCCGGACTACGCACGGGAAGTATGGGTGGGCAGCGCGCTGTTCTTCCTCGCGGCGGGTTCTTACTACACCTACGAAAACGCCACCCAGCAATATGTAGTGGTGCAACCGCCCACCGCAGTGCCGGCGCCACAACCCGCGCCGCAGGGCAACGGTTATGACGTGGTGGCCTACCCGGCCAACGGCCAGTCACCGGCCCAGGTCCAGCAGGATGGCTACGACTGTTATCGCTGGGCGGTGCAGCAAAGCGGTTTCGACCCTCGCACCGTCACCTACGCCCCGGACCCGGCGGTGGTGCAAACCTATCGCCAGGCCCAGGGCAACTGCCTGACCAGTCGCGGTTATCAGGTGCAGTACTAGGCCTTGTTGCCCGTGACCACTTCCCGCGGGTCGGCGTGCACCAGCACTTCGGCACGCGGGTAAGCCTTGTGAATCGCATCGGCGGCCTGGTCGCTGATGCCGTGGGCCACTGACAGGGTCAATTCCCCCGGCAACTCCAGGTGCAACTGCACAAACCAGTGGCTGCCGGAAATGCGCGTGCGCAAATCATGCGCACCCAGCACGCCCGGTACATTGCGCGCCAGCTCCAGCATGTGCTGGCTGACATCCGGCGGCAGTTCCTCATCCATCAACACGGCAAAACTCTCGCGGGCGATCTGGATCGCGCTCCACAGGATATACGCGGCAATGCCGAGGCCAAACCACGCATCCACCTGATGAAAGCCAAAACCTGCCAACACCAATGCCACCAGAATGCTGCCGTTGAGCATCAAGTCGGAGCGGTAGTGCAGTGAGTCGGCGCGCACGGCGTTGGAGCCGGTTTCGCGGATCACCCGGTGTTGCAGCATCAGCAGCGCCACGGTCATCAGCAGCGAAAACACGATGACGCCAATGCTCAGCCACGGCGCGCCAACCGGTTCCGGGTGCTGCAAGCGCTGGTACGCCTGGAATGCAATCAAAACTGCACTGCCGGCGATAAACAACGCCTGGGCCATGCCCGACAGCGATTCGGCCTTGCCATGCCCATAACGGTGATCGTCATCGGCTGGGCGCAGCGCGTAATGCACCGCCAGCAAGTTCAGCAGCGAAGTCACGCCGTCGAGCAACGAGTCGGTCAACCCGGCGAGCATGCTCACCGAGCCACTGAACCACCAGGCGATAGCCTTGGTGATAATCAGCGCACAGGCCACGCCCACCGAGGCGCGGGTGGCCAGGCGCAGGAGCCTGGCGTGTTCGGGACTGCTGGTCATACGAGTCCTTAAGCGGCGGGTTGCAGGCCCAGGGACGCGAGCTGTTGCACGCTGCCCTTGAACTGGATCATGCGCGGGTCATCCAGCGGCAGGCGGCGGCCGGTTTCCTTTTCAATGATGGTTTGCAGCTTGGCGTTGTCGACCTTGCCGTCGGCGCCGATGGCTTCGTGCAGCTTCTCGGGTGCAACCTGGGCAGTCTTGCCTGGTTCGTAGTAGATGGCGCCGGTGGCGAAGTCCACGCCAAAGGCGATCAGGCCCGGGATCACATAAAACAGCAGGCCCACGGCGTCGAGCACGGCAATGGCCGGGTCGATCTTGCCGTCGATCTGGCCCCGACGGTCCGGGTAGAAAATCGAGCCGCAGGCCGTCAGTTGGCTCAGCAGGGTGACGGCGAGAACACCGCCGATGACACGGGAAGCGATACGCATGAAATGCTCCTGAACACTTGTGAAAGGTGACTATAAGCCAGATCTACCAGGCGACGATGCTCAAATGTGGGAGCGGGCTTGCTCGCGAATGCAGTCTGTCAGTTGATAAATATGTTGATTGACCCACCGCATTCGCGAGCAAGCCCGCTCCCACAGTTAACCGTGTTCCCAAGGGGACCGGAGGGTGTTTTTGAGACCATCACCGGCATCCGCCAGTTCGCCGTTATACTCGCCGCTCTGCTTTGGAGCCAGTATGAATTCGTTGCCGATTGATGATGTTTTACCCGCCCTGCGTGACGCCTTGGCGAGTCGCCATGAAGCCGTGCTCGAAGCGCCGCCCGGTGCCGGTAAAACCACCCGTGTGCCCTTGGCTTTATTGAATGAGCCTTGGCTGGCCGGGCAAACCATCCTGATGCTCGAACCTCGGCGCCTTTCCGCGCGTGCGGCGGCCGAACGCCTGGCCAGTGAGCTGGGCGAAAAGGTCGGTGAAACCGTCGGCTACCGCATTCGGCTGGACAGCAAAGTCGGCCCCAACACCCGCATCGAGGTAGTCACCGAAGGCATTCTCACTCGCCGCCTGCAAGACGACCCGGCGCTGGACGGCGTGGGTTTGCTGATCTTCGACGAGTTCCACGAACGCAGCCTCGACGCCGACCTGGCACTGGCCCTGAGCCTCAACGGCCGCGAGCTGTTTCGCGACGAGCAACCGCTGAAAATCCTGCTGATGTCCGCCACCCTCGAAGGCGAGCGCCTGGCGGGTCTGCTCGACGATGCGCCGATCCTGCGCAGCGAAGGGCGCATGTTCCCGGTGCAGATGCGTTGGGGGCGGCCGTACCAGGCCGGAGAATTTATCGAGCCGCGTGTGGTGCAGACCGTCCTCGACGCGGTGCAGGAACAAACGGGCAGCATTCTGGTGTTTTTGCCGGGGCAGGCGGAGATTCGCCGGGTCAATCAACAACTGGCCGACGCCTTGGGTGATCGCCCGGATGTGCTGCTGTGCCCGCTGCATGGCGAACTCGACCTCAACGCCCAGCGTGCCGCCATCGATCCGGCGCCCGCCGGCAAGCGCAAAGTGGTGCTGGCCACCAACATTGCCGAGACCAGCCTGACCATCAATGGCGTGCGCGTGGTGATTGACGCCGGGCTGACGCGGGTGCCGCGTTTCGACCCCGGCAGCGGCATGACCCGCCTCGACACCCAACGCATCTCCCGCGCCAGCGCCACCCAGCGCGCCGGCCGGGCAGGGCGCCTGGAGCCGGGCGTGTGTTATCGCCTGTGGTCCGAAGACCAGCACGAAGGTTTGGCCGCCTACGGCAGCGCGGAAATCCTCGCCGCCGACCTGGCGGGCCTCGCCTTGCAACTGTCGCGCTGGGGCGTTACGCCCACGCAACTGGTGTGGCTGGATGTGCCGCCGACTGCCGCGTATGCCCAGGCCCAGGATTTGCTGGTGCGCCTTGGCGCGTTGAACGACGACACACTCACCGCCCATGGCCAGAAAATGGCCGAGTTGCCCGCGCACCCGCGTATTGCCCACCTGTTGCTACGCGGGCAGGACCTGGGCCTGGCCGCGACCGCCTGTGATGTGGCGGCCTTGTTGGGAGAGCGCGATATCTTGCGCGGTGGCGGCGCGGATTTGCACAGCCGCCTGGCATTGATGTCCGGCGAAGAGCGCGCGCGTGGCACCCAGGGCGGCGTGCAGCGGGCCAAGCAACTGGCCCGTCAGTACCGTGGCTACCTGCGAGGCCAGCCGACTCAAGCGGTGGCCGACCCCGACCACCCGCGTTGGCTTGGCGCCTTGTTGGCGTTGGCTTATCCGGACCGCGTCGCTCAGCAACGTCGCCCTGGTGGCGCCGAATATCGCTTGGCCAATGGCCGCGCCGCGCTGTTCGCTGAGGCCGACAGCCTGATGAAACAACCTTGGCTGGTGATCGCCGACCTCGGCAGCCGCCAGGGCCAGCGCGAAGAACGCATCTACCTGGCGGCGGACTTTGACCCGGCGCTGTTCGACGGTGTGCTGGCCGAGCAGGTGCGCACTGTCGACCAGCTTGATTGGGATGAGCGCGAAGGCGTGCTGCGCGCCGAACGTCAGCGCAAAGTCGGCGAGCTGGTGCTCAGCCGCGAACCGCTCACCGGGCTGGACGAATCCGCCCGTAGCCAGGCGCTGGTCAACCTGGTGCGCCGCAAAGGCCTGGAGCTATTGCCGTGGACGCCAGAACTGCGCCAGTGGCAAGCCCGCGTCATGCTGCTGCGCCAGCTCGACGCGGGTAAAACCAGCGAATGGCCAGATATCAGCGACAAAGCTTTGCTGGCCGATTTGGAACACTGGCTGATGCCCTACCTGGGCAAAGTCTCGCGCCTGAGCCATTTTGCCAACCTGGACATTTCCAGCTTCCTGCACAACCTGCTGCCGTGGCCGCTGCCCCAGCGCCTGGACGAGCTGGCGCCACAGCATGTCAAGGTGCCCTCGGGCTCATCGGTGCGCCTGGACTACAGCGAACAGCCGCCGATTCTGGCGGTGCGCTTGCAGGAATTGTTCGGGCTGGCGGACACACCGCGTATTGCTGGCGGGCGTCAGGTGGTCAAGCTGCACCTGCTGTCCCCGGCGCGGCGGCCGGTGCAGGTGACGCAGGATCTGGCGAACTTCTGGCGTAGTACCTATGCCGAAGTGAAGAAGGATTTGAAGGGAAGATACCCCAAGCATTACTGGCCGGATGACCCCTTGGTGGCCGAACCCACTGCCCGGATCAAACCCCGAAAGTAGGTGATGTGAAGATCCAATGTGGGAGCGGGCTTGCTCGCGAAAGCGGTGGTTCAGTTGATACATATGCTGACTGACACACCGCCTTCGCGAGCAAGCCCGCTCCCACATGGGGTGTAGTGGTGCGGGTTATTGCGCAGCCGGCAGCAGGAACCGCGCGATCACTGGCAAGTGGTTAGAGATACGCAACGTATCCTCCTGGCGCACCTTGGCCTCCACCCGCTTGATCCTTGGGCTGTAGAACAAATAATCCAACGTCCGATCCGGCCCATCCACGCTCGGGTCGTTGGGGAAGTGCGTCAGCCACTTCGCCCGGTCAATCCCGCTGGATTCACTGTTACTCGGGATCATCGGGTATTTATCCCACAGCAAATGCAACTCGCTGTCGGGCGAATACTGCCCACGCTTGCCGGCATCCAGGCGCAGGAATTGCCCCAGCGGCAGCAGGTTGAAATCCCCACCAATCAGCCAGGGCGTACCACGGCCTTCGAACTTATCCAACAACTTGACCGTGGCTTTGGCCTGCTCCTGCACCGCCGAACGCCCAGGTTTATCACCATCCAGGCGGGTGTTGAGCACGGCCAGTTGGCCACCATCGCTCAGCGGCAGGTAAGTCAGCAGCAATGCCGGCTTGGGTTGGAACTGACGGCTGATGAAGTTGGCCGGCGACACCGGCAGTTGCAGGCGCTCGGCGTGTTCGATCTGGTAGCGGCTCAGCGTGACGAGCTTGCGGCCGACGCTGCCGAAGATATGCAGGTTGGGCACAAAGTCAGCTTTCCAGTCGAACGCCTGGGCGCTGCACGGGTAGAGGTCGACCAGGCGTTCCTGAAGCAACGCTACCTGGTCCTGATAATGGGAAGACTTGGCGCCTTCATCGAGCTCCTGCAACAGCAGGATGTCGGGCTGTTCGTCGCGAATCACCCGCGCCACTTCGTCCAGGCTGAAGGCCATGTCTTCTACCGTAGGGCGATCGTCCGGGCCTTTGCCGTCGGGGCTGTCGTACCAGAACACATAGTTCTTGCCGGCCAGGTATTGCACGTTCCAGGTCATGACCTTGAGCGCCTGCCCCGGCAGCAAGGTCGGCGCACGTGGCGCGACGCAGCTCACGGGCAGGGTCTGCTTGTCGACGGGGCGCCAGGTCAGGCTGTAGATCAGGGCCGCAAGCAGGCCCGCGATGATCAACAGGCTCAGCAGGGTGATGCGCAATAAACGGGTCATTGGCTCGGCTTATAGCGTTATCAGAGGTGGCACGGAGCATATCACCGTGCGTCGGCATCGCCACCGATCAACATAAACAAACGGAAAAGTACCACGCTGGTAAACAGTTGCAGAAAACTGTGGGCGCTGTCGATCAGCACACCCAGCAGCGGCGCTGGGTTCGGATAGGCCGCTACGCTCGCGCCTTTGAGCAGCCACAACGGCGTCATCACGCACAGCAGGCACACCAGGATTCGCCAGAAATGCCCACGGGTCAGGCGGAAACTTTCCTTCATCGCCTCCAGCGCCGACATGCCGCGCAACACCAGCAGGTACTCGGCAAACGCCAGCACCACCATCAGCCACAGGCCCGGCAGGAAGTACAGCGACAGCCCCAGCAGAATCAGCAAGGTGCTGACCGCCGTCAGCAGGGCGAAACGCGGCCACATGGCCAGGGCCATGGCCCACACGTCTTTAGTGCTGGGCGACTCACCCCGGGTGCGCGCATCCAGAAACAGGATCAAGGCGCCGGTGTACAGCGGGTACACCAATAACCCGACGACCACGCTGTAACCGGGGAACGCATCCGGGCCAAGCGTGTGATCGAGCACCTGTTGCAGCAGGGCTTCGAGGATCACCAACGGCAGGCACAGCTGGACGATGGCGCCCAGGTTGCGTTGGGTGAAACGGAGGGAGTCGCGCAATACGTCTAACGGATTCATCAGGTTCGTCACAGGCCTAAAAGCAAGGCCAACACTTTAACCGATCATGACGAGAGGTAAGCAAACGTAAACCTTGCGTAAAGACCATTGAAACGTCTGGTAACACCCCCATAACTAGGCTGTAGCTCGCCTGATCACAGGCGGGCCCATGATTTCTACCGGCAATCTAACGAGGTCGCCATGAACAGCGAAGAGCAAACCCTGATCGATGGACTGTTTTCACGGTTGCAACAAGCCGAAACGGACTCAGCCCCCCGCGACGCCCTGGCCGAAGCGCGGATCAAGGAGCACATGACTCGCCAACCGGCCGCCGGGTACTACATGACCCAGTCGATCCTGGTGCAAGAACACGCGATCAAGAGCCTCGACGCGCAGAACAAGCAACAGGCGCAGCAGATCCAGCAATTGCAGGATGAGCTGCAACAGGCCCGTGCCCAGGCCGCGCAACCGGCACCGAGCAGTGGCGGCTTCCTGTCGAGCATCTTTGGTGGCAGCAGTTCCCGCGACTCGCAGCCGGCACAAAGTGCTGCGCCTTCTTCGGGCGGCGGCTGGCGTGAACCGGCGCGGCCATCGTTCGGCCAGCCTGCACCGCAACAGAACTACGGTGCCCCGCAGCAAAACTATCAACAGCCGCAGCAAGCTCCCGCCGCGCCTATCGGCAGTGGCTTCCTTGGCGGCGCACTGAAAACCGCCGCCGGTGTGGCCGGTGGTGTGATGCTGGCCGAAGGCATCAGCAGCCTGTTCAGCCACAACTCGCAGCAGCCGCAGGTGGTGGAAGAAATCATCCGCGAAGAACCGGCACCGGCCAGCGACAACGGCAACTGGGGCAATGACGACCAGAAGTTTGCCGGCAATGACAGCTGGGGCAATGACAACTCATCCGACAGCTTCGCAGACAGCGACTATTCCGACGATTCCTCCTCCTTCGGCGACGACGACTCCTTCGTCTGACCCATCCTCAACCGGGGCGCTTCGTCGCCCCGGGCTGATTTTTCGCTGAAACTTTCCCATGGCTGGCATACTGGCAACCTTTCCGGGCCTTGGCGCCTGGCAGTCATGAGGAAGTGCGGTGAAAAAAATTGCAGTGTTCGCCGATGTACAAAACCTCTACTACACCGTGCGCCAGGCTTACGGTTGCCACTTCAACTATGCGGCGCTGTGGGCGGACATCAGCTCGCGCGGGCTGATCGTTGAGGCTTACGCCTATGCCATCGACCGTGGCGACAGCAAGCAGCAGCAATTCCAGCAGATCCTGCGCAACCTGGGCTTTACGGTAAAGCTCAAACCCTACATCCAGCGCGCCGACGGCTCGGCCAAGGGCGACTGGGACGTGGGCATTACCCTCGACATCATGGACGCCGCCGACCACGTCGATGAAGTGGTACTGGCTTCCGGCGACGGTGATTTCGACATGCTGCTCGAACGCATCATCCAAAAGCACGGCGTTGAAGCCGTGGCCTACGGCGTGCCGGGGCTCACGGCCAACTCGCTGATACGTGCCGCCAGCCGCTACGTGCCCATCGAAGGCGCGCTGCTGCTTAAATAAGTGCTGCGGCTTAATCAATAGTTAGACGGAGTTGGAACAGGTTTGGAACGTATAGCGGTCATCGACTTTGAAACCACCGGCATCACCCCGAGCAGCCACTGCCGTGCCACGGAAATCGCGGTGGTTATCCTCGAGCGCGGCCAGATCGTGGACCGCTACCAAAGCCTGATGAATGCCGGCGTGCGCGTGCCAGGGTTTATCGAACAACTCACTGGCATCAGCAATGCGATGCTGCGCAGCGCGCCACCGGCTGAGCGGGTGATGAATGAAGTGAATGAATTTGTCGGCACTACGCCGCTGCTGGCGCACAACGCCGCGTTCGACCAGAGGTTCTGGGACTTTGAACTGGGCTTGATCCGCCGCACCCGCCTGCAAAAATTCGCCTGCTCGCTGCTGCTGGCCCGCCGCCTGATGCCGTCGGCACCCAACCATAAGCTCGGCACGCTGAACGCGCTCGCCCAACTGCCCCACACCGGCAAGGCTCACCGGGCGATGGCGGATGCGGAGATGGCCGCCAACCTCACCGCCCACCTGGCCCAGGAACTGCGCCGCACCCACGGCTTGCGCGAACTTTCCCACGAGCTGCTGTGTACCTTGCAGAAAGTGCCGGCGGCGAAGATCAACGAGCACCTCAAGAAGCACCGCGGGTTCTAAGCCAACCCCAATTCCAAGAACACTGAAGCTCAAAATGTGGGAGCGGTGCTCATCGAGGCTGCACACACTCCAACGCCCGATCCACCACACCTTTGGCCATCCCCACCAAATGCATCACCGCCCGCTGCTGGGCACTGAGCGTCTCACCCGACACATTCACCGTCTCCACCGCGCAATGCAGCAAGTCGGCCGCATGGGCGAGGGCGTCTTCGAAGCTCAGGTTGTCATTGAGCACAAAATTGGGCGCGTCCGGGGCGGATGCTTTGAGGTAGTAGTCGATGGCTCGGCGGTTGAGGAGGGCGTCTTCGCTGAGGAAGTCCGTCGGGGTAGTAGTTGAGGCAGAGGTTGCTTTGACCATGTTGATTCTCCGGCACTTGTAACTCACTCCTCCGTCAATTTCGGCTTGCACTTCCGGTCATCGAAGGGCCGATGACATGGGGAAGACTAGCGGCCGAATTCAGCCGGAACAAGGCATGAAATGGCGCTCGGAAATGTCCTTCAAGAGAATCGGAAGCGGTGATGCCACTAATGCTATCGCACCGCTGCGATGGCATTGTCAGGGAATAAACGCCATCACCGAGACCGGCGATCCCGAGCCGCCTTCCAGGCCCAGCACACCAATCACGAGGGTCGTGCCCTTGGCCGGCAGCCGCTCCAGATGGGTCAGGCACTCCAATACGATGCCATTGCCGGCCAGTACGGCATGGTTGGTGGCAAAGGCAGTGCTTTGCCCCGGATCAACCCCGTGGGTATCAATGCCCACGCCGGCGATCTGTCGGTGGTCCAACAGCCAGCGTATCGCCGGCTCGCCAATGCCCGGGAAGTGCAGGCCTTGGGCATCTTCGCCAAAAAAACCGATGGGGTCGTTCCAGAGGTGCTGCCAGCCGGTGTACATCAGCACGACCGAGCCTGGCTCGATGCGCCCGTGATGGTTTTCCCAGGCTTGAAGATCATGCAGGCCGATCTGGTAGTCGCGGTTACCTTGGGTTTGCGCGCGCACATCAATCACCACGGCAGGCCGAACCAGGTCTTGGGGTTGATAGCCGTCAATCCCGATGCCATCGGCATAGAAGCTGTTCGGTGCATTCATGTGGGTGGCGCTGTGTTCGCCCATACTGAAGCGGCGCAGGAAATAGCCGTCTTTTTCCAGGCTCGCGACGTCTTCAAATACCACCGGCGGATCCCCCGGCCATAATGGAATGCGCGCAGTGATCGGGTGGCTGAGGCTGACGATTTTGCTGTGCTTACCCAGCATTTTTTACCTCCAACTGCGCCAACGGCACCCGCCGTTCTATCGCGCTGGATAAAATAATCGAAGTCTTGCTGAAGCCGAATTTCGCCACCCGGTTAATCAAATTCTCCAGCTCCGGCATCGAGCCCACCGCCGCCTGCATGATCACGCACGGGTCGCCCGTGACCCGATGGCATTCAGTCAGTTCGGGGATTTCAGCCAGGGCGTCGTAGACCTTCTGGCTGCCGTTATTGGTCAAGCGCAGTTCGATCGTGCATTGGATGGGCAGGCCGATTTTGGACAGGTCCACCTTGGCCTGATACCCGGTGATCACGCCACTGGCCTCCAGCTTGGCCACGCGCTCCGCCACGGCGGGCGCGGAGAGGTTTACCGTGCGGGCCAATTGCGCGTAGGACGCGCGGCCGTCTTCGAGCAGGGCGCTGAGGAGCATGCGGTCGTATTTGTCCATGAGAAGGCTCCAGTAACGCGTGGCTTTCGAAAGCACGGGTTATAGCCCTCATAACCATGTTTTGAAAAGTGTATGGGCGCTTTAAACAGGTTTTGTAACTTATGTTTAGCGTGCTGCCTTTTTAGAATAAGCCTCTCATCTCCTGCCATAGAGCCGCCCAATGCCTGGCCCACGTCGCTTTCCGTTACCGTTGATCGCTGCCTTTTTTGCGTTGTATGTGATTTGGGGTTCCACCTACCTGGTGATTCGAATCGGCGTTGAATACTGGCCGCCGCTGATGCTCGGCGGGATTCGTTTTCTGGTCGCGGGTTTGGCCATGTATGGCTTTTTGCGCTGGCGCGGGGCGCCTGCGCCGACGTGGGTGCAGTGGAAGGCTGCGGCCAAGATCGGCATTTTGCTGTTGACCTTCGGCAATGGCGCGGTGACGGTGGCTGAGCACGCGGGGGTTGCCTCGGGTGTGGCGGCGTTGGCGGTGGCGACGGTGCCGTTGTTCACCTTGCTGTGCGGCTATTTCTGGGGCGCGCGTAATACCCGCCTGGAATGGGCCGGGGTGGTGCTGGGGATTATCGGCATCGCCATGCTCAACATGGGCTCCAACCTGCAATCGAGCCCGACCGGGGCGATGTTGCTGCTGTTTGCCGCCGCCTCCTGGGCGTTCGGCTCGGTGTGGAGCAAACACCTGCCATTGCCGGCCGGTGCCATGGCCAGCGCGGCGGAAATGATCATCGCCGGTGCCTTGCTGTTGGTGGGCAGTGCGCTCACCGGCGAACGCCTGCAGGCTGTGCCGCCGCTTGCCGGATGGCTGGCCCTGGCGTATTTAGCCGTGTTCGGCTCGATCATTGCCTTTAATGCCTATATGTACCTGCTCAAGCACGTGCGCCCGGCAGCCGCGACCAGCTATGCCTATGTGAACCCGGCAGTCGCGGTGTTACTGGGGATCGTGTTCGTCGGTGAAACCATCGGCATGGAAGAAGCCCTGGCGATGCTGGTGATCATCAGTGCCGTGCTATTGATCAGCCTGCCACAGTGGCGTAAGCCAAAACCGGAAATAAGGTAAACTGCGGCGCATTACGGCTTTTTTTACTCGCTTATGGCGCTGAACTTTTCCTACGGTAAACACATGACTTTCGCCACACTTGGCCTGATCGAACCCTTGCTGCGCGCCCTTGAGACGCTTGGCTACCAGACCCCGACGCCGGTGCAGGCGCAAGCCATTCCGGCGGTGCTGGCCGGTCGCGACCTGATGGCCGCGGCCCAGACCGGCACCGGCAAGACCGCAGGTTTCGCCCTGCCGCTCCTGCAGTTGCTGACCATGGAAGGGCCGAAAGTCGCTGCCAACTCGGCGCGTGCGCTGATCCTGTGCCCGACCCGCGAGCTGGCCGAGCAGGTTCACGCCAGCGTCGCCGAGTACGCGCAACACCTGCCGCTGACCACTTACGCGGTGTACGGCGGCGTGAGCATCAACCCGCAGATGATGAAGCTGCGCAAGGGCGTCGACATTCTGGTCGCCACGCCTGGCCGCCTGATCGACCTGTTCCGCCAGAACGCGCTGAAACTCAACCAGCTGCAAACCCTGGTGCTGGACGAAGCCGACCGCATGCTCGACCTGGGCTTCTCCGAAGAGCTGGCGAACATTTACCGCATGCTGCCGAAAAAGCGCCAGACGCTGCTGTTCTCCGCGACCTTCTCCGATGAAATCCGCCAACTGGCCGGGCAGATGCTCAACGACCCGCTGAGCATCGAAGTGAGCCCGCGCAACGTCGCTGCCAGCACCGTGAAGCAGTGGGTGGTGCCGGTGGACAAGAAGCGCAAGCCGGAGCTGTTCGTGCACTTGATGCGCAAAGGTCGCTGGAAACAAGTGCTGGTGTTCGCCAAGACCCGTAACGGCGTGGACGCGCTGGTGGATAAGTTGCAGGGCCTGGGCATCAATGCCGATGGCATCCATGGCGACAAACCCCAAGCGACCCGCCAACGCGCGCTGGACCGTTTCAAATCCAGCGACGTGCAGATTCTGGTGGCCACCGACGTGGCGGCCCGTGGCCTGGATATCGAAGACTTGCCGCTGGTGGTCAACTTTGACCTGCCGATCGTGGCTGAAGACTACATCCACCGAATCGGCCGTACCGGCCGGGCGGGTAACACCGGCGAGGCGATTTCGCTGGTGTGTGCCGATGAAGTGAACATGCTGTCGGCCATCGAGATGCTCACGCGTCAGACGCTGACCCGCAAGATGGAGCCGGATTTTGAACCGGAGCACCGCGTGCCGGACACCGATGCCAGCGGGCAGGTGGTGAAGAAGCCGAAAAAGCCCAAGAAACCTAAAGCTTCGGGCGGCGGCGGCGGCAAGCGCAATTTGGGTAAGTGGGTGGACAGTGGCGATGTGGCGCCGGCTGAGCCTTCGATTAAACCGGTGCGCAAAGTGCCGGTGTTTAACACTGGGCCGCGTAAGAAGAAGTAAGTCTTGAGGTGCTGCTGAAGGCCTCTTCGCGAGCAAGCCCGCTCCCACATTTTGATCTGTGAATACATTCAAAATGTGGGAGCGGGCTTGCTCGCGGAGGCTGCTTTGAGTCCGCCACAAACCTCAGCGCTTAAGCCACTCCAACACGCCCCGCCCAGCCATCCGCCCACTGGCAAAACACCCCGTCAGCAAGTACCCGCCGGTCGGCGCCTCCCAATCCAGCATCTCCCCCGCGCAGAACACGCCGGGCAATTGCTTGAGCATCAAGCGCTCATCCAGCGCTTCAAACGGCACACCGCCCGCCGTGCTGATCGCCTCATCCATCGGCCGTGTCTTTACCAGTGTCAGCGGCAGCGCCTTGATATCCACCGCCAATTGCGCCGGATCATTAAAGTGTTCAGCTGGCGCCAATTCACGCAACAGCGCCGCTTTGACCCTATCCAGACCCAACTGACTGTGCAAATGCTTGCTCATCGATCGCGAGCCACGGGGCTTGGCCAAGGCGGCTTGTACCTTGTCCAGTGGCTTGCTCGGCAGCAGGTCGATATGCACCGTCGCTGAGCCATTACGGTTGATCGTTTCACGAATCGGCGCCGACAGCGCGTAGATCAAACTGCCCTCGATGCCCATAGCGGTGACCACGCATTCGCCCAACCGAGGTTTGTCATCCCCGAGGCCGATGGCGACGTTTTTCAACGGTGCGCCGGCGAATTTGCTGACCATCAGCTCACTCCAGCCCGACACTTCGAAGCCGCAATTGCTCGGTTGCAGCGCGGTGTAAGGCACGCCTTTATCTTCCAGCAACTTGAGCCAGGCACCGTCGGAGCCCAGGCGCGACCAACTGCCGCCGCCCAAGGCCAACAACACCGCATCGCTGTGGACAGTTTTATCGCCGTCCGGGCTGTGGATAAGTAAACCGCCGTCGACGGTCCAGCCCAGCCAGCGATGCCGGGTGTGGATAACCACGCCTTGGTCGCGCAGGCGCTTGAGCCAGGCGCGCAGCAGTGGGGCGGCTTTCATGTCGGTGGGGAATACGCGGCCGGAGGTGCCGACAAAGGTCTCGATGCCCAGGCCATGAATCCATTCGCACAAGGCGTCGCTACCAAACGCCCGCAACAGCGGCGCCATCTGTGGTGCGCGCTCGGCATAGCGCGACAGGAACGCCGGGTACGCCTCGGAGTGGGTGATGTTCATGCCGCCCACGCCCGCCAGCAGGAACTTGCGCCCCACCGAAGGCATGCCGTCGTACACGTCCACCCGTACGCCCGCCTGGCTCAAGACCTCAGCGGCCATCAGCCCGGCAGGGCCGCCGCCGATAATAGTGACGTGTTGGGAAGGGGTCTGAGGCATGGGCAGGGCTACGGTCGCTTGAATAGGCCGAGCATTCTACCCGACGGCGGCGTAGCTGCCTGATCAAAAAATGTACACTTTCCTACAAGCCATACGGCCGCTCGCTCTTAGAGGCTTACGCTCAAGTTATCCACAGGCCGTTCCACAGGCATTGTGGGTAACGCCCACAACTCAATGACAACCTGATGACGCCCACACCCGTTGTGCGCTGTGGTGCAGGATGCCGTGGCGGCGGGCCAGGGCCGGGCGGTCTTTGCTGTAGCCGCCGCCGATCACGCCCATCACTGGAATGTCGCGGCCCAGGCAGTGGCGCATCACGCTTTCATCGCGGGCGGCAACACCTGCGTCTGTCAGCTTGAGGTAACCGAGGGCGTCGTCCTTGTGCACATCCACCCCCGCGTCGTACAGCACAAGGTCGGGCTGGTACAGCGGCAACAGATAGTTGAGTGCGTCGTCGACCACCTTGAGGTAGTCGGCATCGCCCATGCCCATGGGCAGCGGAATGTCCCAGTCGCTCTGGGCCTTGCGCGCCGGGAAGTTCTTTTCGCAGTGCAGCGACACCGTGATGGCGTCCGGCGTGTCGTGCAGGATGCGCGCGGTGCCGTCGCCCTGGTGTACGTCGCAGTCGAAGATCAGCACGCGGTTGACCCGCCCGCTGGCCAGCAGGTAATGGCTGATCACCGCCAGGTCATTGAAGATGCAAAAGCCCGCCGGGTAGTCGTAATGGGCGTGGTGCGTGCCGCCCGCCAGGTGGCAGGCCAGGCCGTGTTCCAGGGCTTTTTCTGCTGCGAGAATTGAGCCACCGACTGCACGCACGGTGCGCCGCGCCAGGGCTTCGTTCCAGGGCAGGCCGAGGCGGCGTTGGTCTTCGCGCGATAATTCGCCGCTCATGTAGCGCTCGATATACCCAGGTTCATGGGCCAGGGCCAGAATCTCGGCGGGGCAGACCTCGGGTCGCAGCAAGTGGCTGTCCTGGGTCAGGCCGCTGTCCACCAGGTGGTCACGCAACAGGCGGAATTTGTCCATGGGGAACCGGTGGTCCGCCGGGAACTCAGGGCTGTAGTCATCGTGGTAGATCAATGGCAAAGGCATGGGATTTTCTGACGGGAACCTGCGACGGATCTTACCAGCGCTGTACACTCACGCACATGGCAAGGGAGGGGGACCCATGGAGCCGATACTGGAATTGGAAAGCGCACGGCTGGTGCTGCGCCAATGGCGCGACAGCGACCTGACGGAGTTTGCACGCATGTGCGCCGACCCGCAGGTGATGCGTTATTTCCCGGCCAAGCTGAGCCACTTGGAAAGCGCGGCATTGATCGGCCGTATTCGCGGGCATTTTGCCGAATACGGCTTTGGCTTTTGGGCCTTGCAGCGCAAGGATACCGGCGAATTTATCGGCCTCACCGGGCTGCAAAACGTCAACTTCGAGGCCGATTTTACCCCGGCGGTAGAAATTGGCTGGCGCCTGGCCCGTGAGCATTGGGGTTTGGGTTACGCCAGTGAAGCGGCGTGGACCGCACTGCGCTGTGGTTTCGACCGCCTGCAGTTGGACGAGATTCTCTCCTTCACCACCGAAGCCAATCTGCCATCACAAAAAGTCATGCAGGCCATCGGTATGCATTACGATCCCCAGGCAGATTTTGAACACCCCAAGGTCGCAGCCGATGACCCGCTGCGCCATCATGTGTTGTACCGCATCACCCGCGCCCAATGGTTGGACACGCTGCATGGATAAGCAGCCCGGAATGCCCTATTGATTGTAGGAGTTGCTCTATGAGCCAAGTTTTGGAAGATCTGGTGGACTTGCTGACCCTGGAGCCGATCGAGGAAAACCTCTTTCGCGGCCGCAGCCAGGACCTGGGTTTTCGCCAACTGTTCGGCGGCCAAGTGCTGGGCCAATCGCTGTCGGCCGCCAGCCAGACCGTAGAGGAAGCGCGCCACGTGCATTCCCTGCATGGCTATTTCCTGCGCCCTGGCGATGCAGCGCTACCCGTGGTGTATTCGGTGGACCGCGTGCGCGATGGCGGCAGTTTCAGCACGCGCCGCGTCACGGCGATCCAGAAAGGCAACCCGATTTTCACCTGCACCACCTCGTTCCAGTATGACGAGGAAGGCTTCGAGCACCAGACCACCATGCCCGTGGTGGTCGGCCCGGAAAACCTGCCGTCGGAGCTGGAACTGACCAAGCAACGTGCACACCTGATCCCCGAGCACATGCGCGACAAGCTGCTGTGCCCCAAGCCGATCGAAGTGCGCCCGGTGACCGAAAAAGACCCGTTCAACCCGCAGCCGTCCGATCCGGTCAAATACGTGTGGTTCCGTGCTGACGGCGCGCTGGCTGATTCGCCGGCGTTGCACAAATACCTGCTGGCTTACGCTTCGGACTTTGGCCTGCTGACCACTTCGCTGCTGCCCCACGGCAAAACGGTTTGGCAGAAAGACATGCAGGTCGCCAGCCTTGACCATGCGTTGTGGTTCCACGCCGACCTGCGCGCCGATGACTGGCTGCTCTACGCCATGGACAGCCCGTGGGCCGGTAATTCCCGTGGTTTCTCGCGGGGCAGCGTGTACAACCGCGCCGGGCAACTGGTGGCTTCGGTGACCCAGGAAGGGCTGATTCGTCATCGCAAGGATTGGGCATGAGCCTGTCGGACGTTAAACATTGGGTGTTTGATATGGACGGCACCCTCACGGTGGCCGTGCATGATTTTGCCGCGATTCGCGTGGCGCTTGATATTCCACCTGAAGACGACATTCTCACGCACTTGGCGGCATTGCCTGCGGATGTGGCAGCGGCCAAACATGCCTGGTTGCTTGAGCATGAGCGCGAGCTGGCCGTGGGTTCGGTTGCTGCTGTTGGCGCGGTGGAGTTGGTGCGCGAGCTGGCCGGGCGTGGTTATCATCTAGGCATCCTGACGCGCAATGCGCGCGAGTTGGCGCATATCACCCTGCAAGCGATTGGCCTGGCAGACTGCTTTGCCGTCGAGGATGTGCTGGGGCGTGATGATGCGCCGCCCAAGCCCGATCCGGGTGGGTTGCTGAAGTTGGCGACTGCCTGGCAGGTAGCGCCGAGCGCGATGGTGATGGTCGGGGATTACCGCTTTGACCTGGATTGCGGCCGAGCCGCGGGGACCAGGACTGTGTTGGTTAATCTACCGGAGAACCCGTGGCCGGAACTGGCGGATTGGCATGCGGCAGATTGTGCGGCGTTGCGCCGAATGCTCTAACCCAGACACCTTGGTCGGGCTTGTGTGGGAGCTGGCTTGCCTGCGATGCGGACACCTCGGTCTGTCAGCCATACCGAGGTGATGCTATCGCAGGCAAGCCAGCTCCCACACAACCCAGCTCCCACATTTTTGATCCGGTTTTGTCAGTTACTGACTAAACAGCACTTTCTCGCCTTCAGGCGAGGTAAACATCTTGTCGCCGTCGTGCCCAACCCCTGGCACTTCCACCAGCTTCTGCGTCAGTTGCGGATGACGCTGCTTGAGGTAGTCGAAATAGTTGTGCCCACGAATCAGGCGGTACGCGCCCTGGGTTTCGGCTTCGCAGCTTTTATCCAGCGCCGGGTGGTTCGGGTCGGTGTCTTGCTGGCCCAGCAGGTAGGTGATGTTGCGTGATACGTAAACCTGTTCAAGCTGCTGCGCGCTCTGGCCTTTGGCGTAATCCGGCAGGTTTTGCATGCCGTACTTCCAGTCGTTAAAGCCTGGGCAGCTGGCCACATCAAACTTCACCGGGCGTTGCGGGGTGAAGTAGGCGTAGGACGATGGGTTAGCCACCACGTAACGCAGGCTGATGCCCTCGGTTTGCAGCATCGGGTGGTCGTGGCCGGTGAGGGCGAAGCGCTGCACCACCTGGCCGCCACCGGAATGGCCGGCTACCACGATTTCTTTCAAGGCCGGGAACAGCTTGCGGTTGCCCAGGTGCTTGATGATCTGGTCGAGGGCGCCGTAGGAGCTGACCTGGCCTGGGCCGGTCGACGGGTCGCCGGCCATCCAGTCGTTGTGATTCCAGCGCAGCACTTGGCTGTCGAGGTGGTTGCGCTGGATATCCAACTCATTCAGAAACTGCGGCGCGATCACCAAGGTATTGGCCGCAACGCCCGCGTGCTGGGCGGCATCTTCGCCGCTTTGCAGGTAGGTCTGCGCATTGCGCAGGCGACCATGCACGATGATCAGCGCGCGGGTGACGTTGGGCAGCGGCTGACGCCAATCCTGGCTCAAGCCCAGGCTCAAGGCGCCGGCATCCAGTTGGAAACGATCGGGGCTGACCACCTTGACACCATGTTCTTTCTTGGCGGCCCAGGTGACGGTGGAACACATCGCTAATGCGCTAAGCAGCAATCCCAATCGTTTATTCATTTAAAGGCTCTTGGCTGTAAAGGTGTCGCATTGAGTGATCTGGCCCTCTGCGAAGCCGGTCTTGAACCAGCGAACCCGCTGTGCGGAGGTGCCGTGGGTAAATGAGTCCGGCACTACGCGGCCTTGACCCTGTTGCTGCAAACGGTCATCGCCAATGGCGTTGGCCGCATTCAGTGCGGCTTCAATATCGCCGGGCTCCAGCCAGTTCAGGCGTTTTTGCGCGCGGTTGGCCCACACGCCGGCGAAACAGTCGGCTTGCAGTTCCTGGCGTACCAGTAAACCGCCATCGCCTTGCATCTGCCGGCCTTGCTGGCGCGCGGCCTGGATCTTGGCCGAGATGCCCAGCAGGGTTTGCACGTGGTGCCCGACTTCATGGGCAATCACATACGCCTGGGCGAACTCGCCCGAAGCCTTGAAGCGTTGCGACATCTCCCGGAAGAAATCCAGGTCCAGATACACTTGTTGGTCAGCCGGGCAATAGAACGGGCCGCTGGCCGAGGTGGCGCCACCGCAGGCGGAATTGACCCGGCCACGGAACAGAATCAGTTTCGGGTTCTTGTAGGCCAACCCGTTTTCCTTGAACACCTGGCCCCAGGTGTCTTCCGTATCGCCCAGCACGGCGCGCACGAAATCGGCCTGTTGATCATTGGCCGGCGGCGCCTGGCGCGCCTGCGTACTCGCCGGCGGCGCTTGCTCCATTTGGCCGCTTAACTGGCCGAGGATCTGCATCGGGTCCTGGCCGGTCAGCCAGCCAATGCCGACGATCAGCACAATCGCCGTGAGGCTCAGACCCTTGCCGCCGCCAAAGCGCATGCCGCCACCGCCGCCGCCACTGTCATCGCGGGCGTCCACCACGTTGTCGCTGCGTCGGCCTTTTTTCCATAGCATGGGTGCAGTCCTCTCGTTAAGCCTGCGCTCTTTATTGATAAGAGCAGTGTTGTTGGTGCAGGGGCATGGCGCCAGCCCGGCTGTCCGACAAGCAACGAGAGCTGCCTAGTATCGCTGCTGTCAGGCCGTGTCGGCAGGGGCGCCAGATGAAAGTTATGTCAGGTTTGCCGCCTCAGTCGCGGCAGTAACCTTCACCGGTGTCGACGATCAGGCAGTCCTTTTTATCCGCCAGCCATTTAAGGCCAGTGGCTTCACCGTCGCCGGCGCTCAGCTGTTGCGGGCCGTCCGGGCGGGTGAAACTGATGCCGTCTTCATTGGCTTCGCCTTTGAAGGTGCCGGAGTCGTCGGCATCAAGGCCGTATTGCATGGTCAGCAGGTAGTGGCCACGGCCGATGCTGTCGTCCTTGGCGATGGTCAGGTTCAGGCCTTCGACGCCGATCCATTTGCCGACCCATTTATCGGTCGGTGGGGTTGCCGGCACCAGCGTGGCTTGCACGGAAGCCGGTGCGGGTTTAGGCGCTTCCTGGGGTTCCTTGTTACACGCGGTGAGCAGGGCAAGGGCAGAAAGAACAAAGAGTGTTTTTTTCATAGCGACATGGCCTTGGTTAAAAAGGGTGCAACGCGACGGTGAACGTGCAGCGTTGGACTCGAAACCCATGAATTAGTGCGCTGTTCGCACGGTGTTTGGTTATGCTCTTGGGGCAGACGCAAGCCCGGCTGCTAGATTACCGGGTTGAGTGCCAAAGCGTTCAGCCCACCATGCAAGAGAATTCAATGACTGTCAGCACACCGCTTTCCGGCGTCAACCATCCTTTCAAAGGCATCCTGCTGATTGTGCTGGCGACGTTTCTGTTCTCCAGCCACGACGCCTTGTCCAAGTACCTGGCCGGGTTCTACCCGATTGTGATGGTGGTGTGGGCGCGTTACCTGGTGCACACCTTGCTGATGGCCGGGATATTCCTGCCGCAATCCGGCTTGCGGGTGCTGCGCAGCAAGCGGCCGGGCATGCAGGTGGTGCGTGCTTTGTGCCTGTTGGGCACCAGTCTGTTTTTTACCGCGGCGCTGCACTACATCCCGTTGGCGGAAGCCACGGCGGTGAACTTCCTGGCGCCGATCCTGGTGACGGCGCTGTCAGTGCCCTTGCTCGGCGAGCACGTCACGCGTGGCCAATGGCTGGCGGTGATCTGCGGGTTTGTCGGTGTGTTGATCATTATCCACCCCGGCGGCGAACTGTTTACGCCTGCGGTATTGCTGCCGCTGTGTTCGGCGATGTTCTTCTGTTTCTACCAACTGCTCACGCGCATCCTCAGCCAATACGACACGCCGACCACCAGCAACTTCTTTGCCGGGCTGTGCAATACCTTGGTGATGAGTGCGCTGGTGCCGTTCTTCTGGCAGGTCCCGACGCTGTGGCATGCCTGCCTGATGCTGGCGCTGGGCACCTGCGGCATGACGGCGCACTTGATGCTGACCCAGGCGTTCCGCTTTGCGGCGCCGGCCTTGCTGGCGCCGTTCGGCTATTGCCAGATCGTATTTGCGGGGTTGTTGGGTTGGCTGGTGTTCAGCCATACCCCCGACGTGACCACGGTGGTCGGCATCGGGGTGATCTGCATGAGCGGGCTGGCCGCTGCCTGGCAGCAGCGGCGGCGGTGAGTTACACGTCGACTTTGGGAATCTTGCGCGGCGCCATGAAGTACATCCAGGTCAGCGCAATGAAATACATCGCCGGGATCAAGGTGAACAACACGGTGTAGTTGTTGTTGGTCACGGTGAGGATGTGCCCGACGATCTGGGTCATGAACATGCCGCCGATGGCCGCGCACATGCCGCCGAAACCGAACACCGTGCTCATCATGTGCTTGGGCGTGTAGTCCATCACCAGGCTCCAGATGTTGGCGGTCCAGGCCTGGTGCGCGCCGATCGCCAAGGAGATGGCGAACACTGCAACCCACAGTTGGCTGGAGCCGGCAGCCATGATCACGCCGACGATGCAGCAGGCAAACAGCAGCATCGACAACAACCGCGCCTTGATCGCATTCATCCCCCGGCCGATCAGGAATGACGACAGGATCCCGCCACCCACACTGCCGAAGTCGGCGGTGAGGTAAATGATGATCAGCGGAATACCCATCTGGGTCACGTTGATGCCCAGGTTGTATTGCTGATTCAAAAACGGCGGCAGCCAATACAGGTAGAACCAGAACACCGGGGCGGTCATTGCGTAGGCAAGGGCGAAGGCCCAGGTGCCGCGCATGCGCAGGATGCGGCTGAACGGCACGCTCGGTTGCTCGGGTTCGGCTTCCTGTTGCACGTAGTCCAATTCGGATTGTTTGGCCGTCGGGTGGTCTTCCGGGTTGTAGTACTTCAACCCCCAGAACACCAGCCAGATCGCGCCGAGTGCCGACATCCACAGGAACGCCGCCTGCCAGCCCCACACGTGCAGGATCAACGGCAGCAGCATTGGGGTCATCATCGCGCCCACGTTGGTGCCGGCGTTGAAGATGCCGGTGGCCACTGCGCGCTCGCCGGCCGGGAACCACAACCGCGTGGTCTTGACGCAGGCGGGGTAGTTGGCGGCTTCCGTCAGCCCGAGAATAAAGCGGCAGACCATAAAGCCCACTGCCGAGGTGGCCAGGCCGTGGGCGCCGGTGGCCAGGCTCCACAACAGCACGGCGCAGAAGAACACGCGCTTGACGCCCACGCGGTCAATCAGCCGCCCTTGCAACACAAAACCGATGGCATAACCGACCTGGAACCAAAAATTGATGTTGGCGTAGTCCATCGCCGTCCAGCTCATCTCTTTGGCCAGGATCGGCTGCATCACGCCCAGGGCGGCGCGGTCGATGTAGTTCAGGGTGGTGGCGAAGAACACCAGGGCCAGCATGCCCCAGCGCGTTTTACCCACGGCCATGGCGCCACGGATTTTGTCGCCGATGCCGGCGTGCGGGTTGCCCGGGCGCGCGGCCAGGGCGGAGTTTTGCGAAGGCATGAGGTCGTACCCGTTTTTGAAATTTTTATGGTGTGTTCTGGGTCTTGGTGCAGGTTCGATGGTGCGCAGTGGTTAAAAAGTCGTCAATTCGCCAACAGGGCATAGTGTTCGGTAATCGCACAAAAAACTAACCGGTTCGTACATTTTAATTGCTGCGTGTAGGCTAGGGGCCAATAATTTGCTGCAAATAACAACTGCCGGGAGTCGCCCCATGCAACGTTCCATTGCCACCGTTTCCTTGAGCGGCACCCTGCCGGAAAAGCTCGAAGCCATCGCCGCTGCCGGGTTCGACGGGGTCGAGATCTTCGAGAACGACCTGTTGTATTACGACGGCAGCCCGCGGGAAGTTAGGCAGATGTGCGCCGACCTGGGCATTGCCATCACCTTGTTCCAGCCGTTCCGCGACTTTGAAGGATGCCGCCGCGACCGCCTGGCGCGCAACCTGGAGCGCGCCGAGCGCAAGTTCGATTTGATGCAGGAGCTGGGCACCGACCTGGTGCTGGTGTGCAGTAATGCCTCGGCGGATTGCGTGGGCGATGAGCGCATCTTGCTCGATGACCTCAGCTTGCTGGCCGAGCACGCTGGCCGCCGTGGCCTGCGTATCGGCTATGAAGCGCTGGCCTGGGGCAAGCATGTGAACACCTGGCAGCAGGTGTGGAACCTGGTGCGCCAGGTCGATCACCCAAGCCTGGGCGTGTTGCTCGACAGTTTTCACACCTTATCGCTCAAGGGCGACCCGAGCGGCATCGCCGACATTCCAGGCGATAAAATCTTCTTTGTGCAGATGGCCGACGCGCCGATCCTGGCCATGGATGTGCTCGAGTGGAGCCGGCATTTCCGCTGTTTCCCGGGGCAGGGCGAATTTGACCTGGCAGGTTTTCTCGCACCGATCATCAAGAGTGGCTACACCGGGCCGTTGTCCCTGGAGATTTTCAACGATGGTTTCCGCGCCGCGCCTACCCGCGCGAATGCGGCGGATGGCTTGCGTTCGCTGCTGTACCTGGAGGAGAAAACCCGTGAACGCCTCCAGCAGCAAGCGCCGGCCCAGCCCGTCGATATTCTGTTTGATACCCCGGCGGCCAGTGAATACAACGGCATCGAGTTCCTCGAGTTTGCCGTGGATGAAAGCCTCGGTGCCAAGCTGACCCACTGGCTGGAGCGCCTGGGGTTCGTCAAGGCAGGCCAGCACCGCTCCAAGAGTGTGAGCCTGCTGCGCCAAGGGGATATCAACCTGATCCTCAACTGTGAACCCTATTCCTTTGCCCATAACTTTTTCGAAGCCCACGGCCCGTCGTTGTGCGCTACCGCGATTCGGGTCAAGGACAGCGCCAAGGCGCTGGAGCGGGCCGTGGCCTACAAAGGCCAGCCGTATCGCGGGCTGGTCGGGCCTAACGAGCTGGAGCTGGCGGCAGTACGTGCGCCAGATGGCAGCCTGATTTATCTGGTCGACCCTGCCGAGGGCGCGCTGTACGACACTGACTTCAACTTGCAAGCGGCAACGGCGTCCAGCGGCGGCCTGCTGCGCATCGACCATATGGCCATGGCCTTGCCGGCCGACAGCCTCGACAGTTGGGTGCTGTTCTACAAGAGCCTGCTGGATTTCGAAGCCGATGACGAAGTGGTGCTGCCCGACCCTTATGGCCTGGTGAAAAGCCGAGCGTTGCGCAGCCGGTGCAGCTCGATCCGCTTGCCGCTGAATATTTCCGAGAACCGCAACACGGCGATTTCCCACGCGCTGTCGAGTTATCGAGGTTCGGGCGTGCACCATATTGCTTTTGACTGCGCGGACATTTTCGCGGAGGTCAGCCGGGCCAAAGCGGCCGGCGTGCCGTTACTGGATATCCCGCTCAACTACTACGACGACCTGGCCGCACGGTTTGATTTCGACGATGAGTTCCTCAGCGAACTGGCGTACTACAACGTGTTGTACGACCGTGACGCCCAGGGCGGTGAGTTGTTTCATGTGTACACCGAGGCGTTTGAAGGGCGGTTTTTCTTCGAGATCATCCAGCGTAAAAACGGTTATGCCGGTTATGGCGCGGCCAACGTGGCGGTGCGCCTGGCGGCGATGGCCAAATCGCGCAGCGGCGCGGCACGTCAGGCGCGTTTATAACGGCCGGCCAGGTGCTTCCTTCGGGAAGCGCCTCGGCCCATAATCGCCGTCTGCACAACACAAATGGCCGTGAGCGCACCATGACCCTGACCCCCGACCTCTCCGCTGTGTCAGACACACCGCGCAAGAGTCGCAAGAACAACCCGGAAAAGACCCGCGAAAACATCCTGCAGGAAGCCATCGTCGAGTTTGTTCAGCAGGGCCTGTCCGGCGCGCGCGTGGATGCGATCGCCGAGCGTATCCACACCTCCAAACGCATGATCTATTACTACTTCGGCAGCAAGGAACAGTTGTACGTCGAGGTGCTGGAAAAACTCTACGGCGACATCCGCAACACCGAAACGCGCATGAACCTCACGGCCCTGGAACCGCGTGAAGCGATCCGCCGGCTGGTGGAATTCACCTTTGACCACCACGACCAGAACGTGGATTTCGTGCGCATCGTCAGCATCGAAAATATCCACAACGCGGAATACGTGAAGCGCTCGGATTCGATCAAGGCAATGAACAGCAACATCCTCGAAGCGCTGGGCGCCACATTGCGGCGCGGCGCCGAGATGGGGCTGTTTCGCGCAGGGCTGGAGCCGCTGGATGTGCACCTGCTGATCAACTCATTCAGCTTTTACCGGGTGTCCAACCGCCACACATTCAGTGAGATCTTTCAGATCGAACTGTCGGATGAAGCGGTTAAACAGCGGCATCGGGAGATGATTTGTGAGTCGGTGATGCGCTACTTGCAGGCTTAAGTTCCCACATTTTTTGATTCGGTTTCGGCAGTCAGCTATTCATGCTCTGAAAGTGCGCCAGCATTCGTTGCGCATCCGGCGTTTGGCCACTGAACAATTCAAACGCCTTCACTGCCTGAAACACTGCCATATTGCCGCCGTCCAGCGTACGGCAACCCAAGGCGCGGGCGTTGCGCAGCAGTTCGGTTTCCAGCGGGAAATACACGATTTCCGCGACCCATAATTCGGCCCGCAACAGCGCAGGCGGCACCGGCGTGCCGGGCAGCTTGGCCATGCCCATGGGCGTGGTGTTCACCAAACCGTCTGCCTCGGCCATGGCGTTTTCCAGGTGGTTGCCAACCTGGGCGCGACCGGCACCAAAACGCTGCGCAAGGTTATCCACCAGGTCGCGGGCGCGGGCCATGTCCACGTCAAAAATACTCAAGTGCTGCACGCCTTCGGCCAGCAACGCATGGGCCACTGCTGCGCCCGCACCGCCGGCGCCCATCTGCACCACGCGTTCGCGCGCGACATCATGCAAGTTGCGCCGGAAACCTTCGGCAAACCCCAGGCAATCGGTGTTGTGGCCAATGCGCTTACCGTCCTTGTACACCACGGTGTTGACGGCGCCAATGCCGCGCGCCTCGTCAGACAACTCATCGAGCAGCGCCAGCACTGCTTGCTTGCACGGGTAGGTAATGTTCAACCCAGTGAAATGCATTAATTCGGCAGCGTCCAGCAGGTCGGGCAGGGCGTTGATATTCAGTTGCAGTGCTTCCAGGTCGATCAATTGATACAGGTAGCGCAAGCCTTGGGCGTCGCCTTCCTGTTCATGCAGGGCGGGCGTGCGGGAGGCTTGGATGCCGGCGCCGATCAGGCCGGCGAGGATGCGCGGTTTCATTGGGCGGACCCTTTGAGGCTGTGACTGAAGTGTTCCAGCGCCAGGTGATACCCATGGCTGCCGAAGCCTGCGAGCACCGCCTTGGCAATGGGCGATACAAACGAGTGATGCCGAAACGCCTCGCGCGCATGCACATTGGATAAATGCACTTCAATCACCGGCACTTCACTGGCCACCAGTGCGTCGCGAATCGCTACGGAGGTGTGGGTCCAGGCCGCCGGGTTGATCACGATACCGGCGCAACGCGCGCGGGCACCGTGGATCCAGTCGAGCAGTTCACCTTCGTGGTTGGTCTGGCGAAATTCGATTTTCAACCCGAGGTTTTCCGCGCTGCGACCGCACAGGGCGGCGATGTCGGCCAGGGTTTCATGCCCGTAAGTCGCGGGCTCGCGGGTGCCGAGCAGGTTGAGGTTGGGGCCGTTGAGCACCAGCACGATGGGCGGCATAAAGGGTCTCTCCACACTTATTATTGGTTGTGCGGATAAAATGTACTGGATGGTTAATTTGGTCAATTGATGGCAGCGGATGTGTTCGATTATCGAACTCTTATTCTGATACACCCTGAGACCCCAATCAGATTAGATATCAATTGAAAATAATTCTCGACAACGCTTAAGATGCCCGCCTGTTTCCTTAACATTCCAGGGAGTCGGTTTGTCGGACGTGGATCTCAAGGGCCTGTTTCTCAAGCACGCCGATACCCTGCGCGGGTATCTGGCGCGCAAGGTACGGGACCCGCAGTTGGCCGCGGACCTGGTGCAGGAGAGCTTCCTGCGCCTGGCGGAAAAACCGGCCGGCGAGCGCATCGACAATTCCCAGGGCTATCTCTATCGAACGGCAAGCAATCTGCTGATCGACCATATTCGCCAGGAAGCGCGGCGCAAGACAGACTCCGTGCCCCACGAGGCATTGGCCGAGATTGAAGATGACGTGGCCGGGTTGGAGGCTCAGGCAATGGCGCAGCAACAGCGACAGGCATTGAAGCAGGCACTGGCGGAGTTGCCGGAACGCACCCAGCAGGTTTTCCGTCTGAACCGCATCGAGGGCATGACCCATGCCCAGGTTGCCCGCCACCTGGACATCTCCGACAGCTCCGTGCAAAAGCACTTGGCCAAGGCCTTGGCCTATGTGATGCAGCGCTTGCAGGACGGTGAGGTGAAGCCATCCGACGAATGAATTACCGAAACAGCCCGCGTCAGACGTCACAGCGTTTACATAACGAAAATTCGAGATTCACACGTGAATAGCCAGGGTCCGCAACAGCACAGCATTACCGAGGCGGCTGCCGACTGGGCGGTGCGCCTGCACGCGGGTGCCCTGACCGAACAGGAGCAGGCCGAGCTGCGACAGTGGATCGCCTGCGACAGCCGCCATGAAGCGGCGCTGCGGTTTGCCGAGCAGACCTGGGCAGCCTTGGGCGACGTGCATAAGGATGAACCTGTGCAGCGTCAGCGCCCGCCTTCGGCAGCGTTGCCGGTGCGTCGGCCCAAACGGCGCAGGCCGTGGCAACGCGTGGCCGCCGTGGCACTGGTGGTGGTGGCAGCGGGCGTGGGTTGGCTGCGCGGGCCGGATGCATTGCTGCGTTTGCAGGCTGACTATGTGACCCAAAAGGGCGAAATCCGTACCGTGCACCTGGCCGACGGCAGCACGGTGGAGCTGGATTCCGCCAGTGCAATTCGGCTGGACTATGACGGCGTGCAGCGTCGCGTCAGCCTGATCCAGGGCTCCGCGATTTTTGATGTAGCACCCATCAAAGGCGAGGAAACCCGACCCTTCGTGGTGCAAAGCGCCGGGGCGCAGACCCGTGCACTGGGCACGCGGTTCGTGGTCGAGCGCGAGGATGAGCGCCAGGCCTGGGTGGGCGTGTTGCAGCACAGCGTCGAAGTCGCGCTGCAAACCGTACCGAAACAAGGTGCGGGCGAACGCGTGCTCAAGGAAGGCCAGGCGGCGCGTTACAGCGCGCAGGACGGCGTGGTGCCGCTGGATCAATTCGATGTGGAGCGCGCCACCAGTTGGCGGCGCGGCGTGCTGATCTTCGACCGGCTGCCCTTGGCCAAAGTCATCGAGCAACTCAACCGCTATCGCCCAGGCCGCGTGGTGTTGACCAACGCCGCCTTGGGCGATCGCGAAGTCAGCGGCGTGTTCCGCCTCGACATGCTCGACACTGCCCTGGCGACCTTGACCCAGGAACTTCAAGTGCAACGCTTGGACCTGGCAGGCCTCAGCCTGATCTATTGATGCCCTGGCGGGAGACACCTCCCGCTGCTCGCCAGAGCCCCTATAAAAAGCCCCTTTCTGAAAAACTTTCAAAAAAGTCTTACTGACTTCCTGCGCCTCGCTCGTCTTGCTAGGTGAGAAGCATTCGCATAAACAAAAATACGCTTAGCGCAGGGAAACCAAACATGTCAGCACTCACCAAGGGGCGCATCACCGGCAGCCGGTTAGCCCTGGCCATCCACTTGGGCCTGTTCGCCGCAGCGGCGCCCGTGTATGCCGCGCAGCCTCAAGCCGGCGCGGCCCAGCCTGTGGTGATGATGTTTGATATTCCTGCGCAGTCCCTGGGCAGTGCGGTGCTGGCGTTCGCCGATCAGGCAGGTTTGCAGGTGTTGTTTGACAGCCAGCGCCTGCAAGGCTTGAGCAGCACGGCGCTCAAAGGCAGCTTCAGCGTGCAGGAAGGCCTTGGCCGTTTGCTCGGCGGCGCGCCGGTGGAGTACCGCTTTACCGGCGAGCGCCAGGTCACCCTCAACCGCGTGGCAGCCGAACATGACGGCGCCATGACCGTCGGCACCACCACCATCACCGGCAACACCAATGGCCAGCCCGGCGACTGGGTGTACCAGAGCCCAAAGTCCGTGGCCGTCATCAGCCGTGACATGATCGACAAACGCCCGCCTCGTCACGCCGCCGACATGCTCGAAGAAACCGCTGGCGTGTACACCGCCGTCAACCAGCGTGACCCCGGCCTGTCGGTGAACATTCGCGGTGTGCAGGACTACGGCCGCGTGAACATGAACATCGACGGCATGCGCCAGAACTTCAACGTCAACGGCCACCAGCAACGCAACGGCACGATGCTGATCGACCCGGAATTCATCTCCAGCATCCAGATCGACAAGGGCAGCCAGTCGGGGCAGGGCGGTGCGGCGGTGTTGGGCGGGATCGCCTCGTTCAAGACCCTGGAGGCCAGTGAGTTTCTCAAGGACGGCAAAGAGATCGGCGGACGTTTTCGCGCCGGCAGCGGCATTGGCGAATTGGGCAATGGCACCTACTTCAATGGCAGCGGCGTGTTTGCCTTCGGTGACGAGCGCGGTGATGTGTTGTTGGGCTACAGCGAGCGGCATTTCGGCAACTACCGCGCCGGGACCCAAAACGACCACAAGCTGGGTACCAACCTGCGTGCGCGCAAATACGCGCCGGCAGCCTTTGATGATTGGTTGAACAGCGAAGTCGGGGACATGGGCAGCGTCACCCGCTCGCAGATCGCCAAGTTCGGTCTCAACTTGCCCAACGACCAGCGCGTGCAACTGAGCTACCTGGAAAGCGACAGCGACAGCAACGATTCCTGGGCCTACATCGCCGATGACCTGCAGAGCGTCTACTACCGTCGCGTCAGCAAAAACAACCTGAATGCCAAGAACTTCGCGCTGGACTACAGCTATACGCCGGATAACCCGCTGATCGATCTAAAGGCCAAGGTCTATTACGTCACCACCCAGCTCGACCGTGCCAATTCGCCCAACATGTCGACGCCGGGCACGGGTAACTACGTCGGTGCCTACAGCGATCATTTCGAGACGGACACCTGGGGGCTGCAGGGCGACAACACCTCGCGTTTTGACTTCGGCGAGCGCGGGCATCTGAGCTGGAACTACGGCGTGGAGATGTATCAGGACGAGTTCAAGCCACGCACCAACAAGGTCGAAGCCGTCAACAACCTCGGCCTGCTGCCCTATGCCGAAGGCAGTACGCCGAGTGGCAAGCGCACCATCGCCAGCCTGTTCAACAACCTGCAATACGAATACGGCGACTGGCTGACCCTGGACGCTGGCTTGCGTTACGACCGTTATCGGCTGGAAGGCCAGACCGGCTTGACCCTGTATCGGCGTGATCGCTTCTTCAGCAGCCTGGTGGGCGCCAAGCGTGTGTCGGAGGTGTTCGATGTGGACCGTGAAGAAGGGCAGTTCTCGCCGACCTTCGGCATCGCGGTCAAGCCGGGAGTGGACTGGCTGCAACTCTATACCCGTTGGGGCAAAGGCTGGCGCCCGCCGGCCGTCACCGAAACCTTCATGACGGGCCGCCCGCACGGTGGCGGTTCCGGGGAGCGCGTGTTTCCCAACCCGTACCTCAAGCCTGAAGAGTCGCGGGATTGGGAAGTGGGCATGAACGTCTTCAAAGAAGGGCTGTTGTTCAGTGATGACCGCCTGGGCATGAAGGTGGCGTACTTCGATACCCGCATTGAGAACTTCTCCTTCCTCAATACCAGCGTCAGTTTGCCGGAAACCCAGTCCGGCGGGTTTCTGGGGACCATGGCCTACGTCAACAACACCAACCCGACGCGCTTTCGCGGGGTGGAATACCAACTCAATTACGACATGGGCCGGGCGTACGCCAACCTCAGTTACACCCACATGATTGGCAGCAATGAGTTCTGCTCCAAGAACTATTACATGGGCGGTGCCAAGACCACCGGGCCGCGCACCACGCGCCTGGAGCGTTTCACGCTGCCGAACGGGCGCATCGGCATTCGCCCGGTCACCACCTATGAAGTGCTCGACGACAACGTCGCCAACAACCAGGAAAGCTGCGGGCGAATCATGGGCAACGCCACGTATATGCCTGCCGATCGCGGCTCGCTGACGCTGGGGGCGCGATTCCTGGACAAGCGTCTGGATACTGGTGTGCGTGTGCGCTACAGCTCGGGCAATGGCGAAAACCTCAATCAGCAGGGTTACGAGCTGATGGACCAGGCGATGTGGCCGCAGTACACGCTCTACGACCTGTACGCCAGTTACTGGATGACCGATCACCTGAACATTGCGCTGGCCTTGGAAAACGCCACCGATGAAGCCTATTTCGTCGCCATGGGCGACGCCAACAACCTCAGCCTGGCGCGCGGGCGAACCCTGAGCGGGATGTTGGAATACAAGTTCTGATCGGTGCGCTGATGCACCTGATCAAGGGTTTTGCCCAAGCGTGGGCAAAAAAAGTGCGCCGCACCGGCGTGCTCATCTAAAACGTTGTTTAACGAGGTTTAGTGATGACTATTTCTGTTAGCTACGATTCGGGCCTGGGTTCACTGTCGGTATCCGACTACTTGAGCTCTTGGGCTGTGGGCTTCAATACGGCTGGTCACGGCACCGGCAACACCGGTGGCTTCAGCAACGGTTCCCTCAGTGGTGACCAGTATTCGACCCACGGCGCCAGCAACTCCGAATACGCCTTTATTGCCGACAGCAACACCAGCAACGGCCTGCACTATGTGTTCAACCCGTCGCTGCCTGCCGGCAACAACCTCAATCACTACCTGTGGGGCAACCTCGACAACGTGCAACTGGGCACCGGCCTGGGCGGCGGCGGTGGCAGCGACTTCACCCTCAATGACTTCAAGGTTGCGTTCAACGGCCTCGACCTGAGTGCTGCCGAAGGCGCCGGTCGCGTGGGCAACGAAGTCCAGAGCGTGATCTACGGCCTGATGCAGGGCAACACCGCCGCGCTGGAAAGCGTGCTCAACAACCTGCTGGACGACTTCGGCCTGTCCACGGCCTCGACCTTCGACCAACTGGCCGCTGCCGGCCTGGGTCATGCCGCACCGTCGGCCGATGTTGCCCTGGTCGGCGTGCAAGACGTGGCGCCGGACTGGGCACTCGCTGCCTGACGCTGCTGCATAAAAAAAGCGAAGGGGAGATCGCTCTGCCCTTCGCCGCATGACACACCGCCGTCGCCAAGCCTTCTAACTCTTCAGCGACAGCGGTGCCAAATTCTGCGCAGCGCCGTATCGCCTGTCAACGCGGCGGCGCTGCCCGCTTAACCCCACGAGAATCCCCAGATGCGCCACGCCGGCAACGAAACCCTGGCTGCCCTCACGGCCTATAAAAGTGGCTTCTTCAACATCGGCCTGTTCTCGGCGGTGATCAACCTGCTGATGCTCGCCCCGGCGCTCTACATGCTGCAGGTGTACGACCGGGTGCTGGCCTCGGGTAATCAGATGACCCTGTTGATGCTGACGCTGATGGTCCTTGGCCTGTTCGGCCTGATGGGCGCGTTGGAGTGGGTGCGCAGCCAGGTGGTGATCCGCCTCGGCACGCAAATGGACATGCGCTTGAACCAGCGCGTATACGATGCCGCGTTCGAAGCGCAACTCAAGGGCGGCACCCAGGCAGCGGGCCAGGCCTTGAACGACCTGACCACGCTGCGCCAGTTCGCCACTGGCCAGGCGTTGTTCGCGTTTTTTGATGCGCCGTGGTTTCCGGTGTACCTGCTGGTGATCTTCCTTTTTCACCCCTGGCTCGGTCTGCTGGCCCTGGGCGGTGCGCTGGTCCTGATCGCGCTGGCGTGGGTCAACCACCATGTCAGCCAGGCACCGATGGCCCAGGCCAGCCAACTGTCCATCAGCGCCAGCCAACAGGCCACGGCCAATTTGCGCAATGCGGAAACCATCGAAGCCATGGGCATGCTCGCCACCTTGCGCGAGCGTTGGTTCACCCAGCACCAGGCGTTTCTGGCGCAGCAGAACCTGGCCAGTGAAAAGACCGCCGCCGTTACCGCCTGGTCCAAGGGCGTGCGTCTGGCCTTGCAGTCGCTGGTGTTGGGGTTGGGCGCTTTGCTGGCGGTGCAGGGTGACATCACGCCGGGAATGATGATCGCCGGCTCCATCTTGATGGGCCGCGTGCTGAGCCCTATCGACCAGTTGATTGGCGTGTGGAAACAGTGGGGTTCGGCGCGCCTGGCCTTCGAACGCTTGTCACAGATGCTGGCGGACAACCCGGCTCGGCCAGCACGTATGAGCTTGCCGGTGCCCAAGGGCCAGCTGAGTGTGGAGCAGGTCAGCGCCTGCGCGCCGGGCAACCGTCGCCCGGCCATTAGTAACCTCGGCTTCAGCTTGCCGGCGGGTGAGGTGTTGGGCGTGATTGGCCCGTCGGGTTGCGGCAAATCCACCCTGGCCCGCGTGTTGGTTGGTGCCTGGGCACCGTTGGCCGGCAAGGTGCGCCTGGACGGCGCCGACCTGACCCAATGGGACAAACAGCAACTCGGCCCGCACATTGGTTACTTGCCCCAGGATATCCAGTTGTTCGCCGGCAGCATCGCGCAAAACATCGCGCGCTTTGCCGACGTGGACGCCGACAAGGTACTCGGCGCCGCGCAAATGGCCGGCGTGCATGACTTGATCCTGCAACTGCCCCAGGGCTACGACACACAACTGGGCGAGGGCGGTGCCGGTTTGTCCGGCGGCCAGAAGCAGCGCGTGGCCCTGGCGCGCGCGTTGTACGGCCTGCCCGCGCTGATCGTGCTGGATGAGCCCAACGCTAACCTTGATGAAGTCGGTGAGCAGGCCTTGCTCCAGGCCATCGCCCAGCTCAAGCAGCAGCGCCGCACGGTCATTCTGATTACCCACAAAGCCAACGTGCTGTCCCTGACCGACCAGTTGCTGATTCTCAAGGACGGCCAGTTGCAAGCGTTCGGCCCCACGGCGCGCGTGTTGGAAGCCCGCCAGAAACCCGCGCCGGCCAAGCCGGTGTCGACCCTGAGCATGAGTTACCGCCTCGGTGAAGGAAAGCAGGCATGAGCCAAGTCAAACCCATACCGAATAATGTGCTGGCGCTGGACGATAAGAAGTACTCGCGCCTGGGTTGGCTGCTGGTACTCGGCGGTTTTGCCGGGTTTCTCGGCTGGGCGGCATTGGCGCCGTTGGACAAGGGCGTGGCCGTGTCCGGCAAAGTGATGGTCTCGGGCCATCGCAAGACCGTGCAGCACCCCAGCGGCGGTATCGTCGAGCGCATCGAGGTGCGCGATGGCGATGTGGTCAAGGCCGGCCAGGTGCTGTTGCGCTTGAAAGAAACGCCACTGCGCGGGCAGATGCAATCGCTGCGCAGCCAGTATTGGGCGTCGCTGGCCAGTGAGGCGCGCTTGAGTGCCGAAAGCGAAGGGCTGCCGACCATCGACTTCGGCGCCGAATTACTCAACAAGCCCGACGCCGCCAGCGTGCTGAATTTACAGCGGCAGTTGTTCAGCAGCCGCGCCCAGGCGCTGGCCACCGAGCAGCAAGGCTTGCGCGAAACCATCGCCGGGGCCGAGGCGCAGTTGCGCGGCACGCGCGATTCCCAGGCCAGCAAAGTCCAGCAACGGGCGGCGCTCAACGAGCAATTGCAAGGCCTGCGCGAATTGGCGCGCGACGGTTACATCCCACGCAATCGCCTGCTCGACAGCGAGCGCCTGTACGCGCAGATCGACGGCACCATTGCCGAGGATTTCGGCCGCATCGGCCAACTGCAACGCCAGGTGCTCGAATTGCGTTTGCGCATTCGCCAACTGGGCGAAGATTTCCAGAAAGACCTGCGTGGTCAGTTGGCCGACACCCGCACCCGCAGTGATGACCTGCGCAACCGCCTGGCCTCGGCCGAGTTCGAGCTGGCCAACAGCCTGGTGCGCGCGCCCGCTGCCGGTGTGGTGGTGGGGCTCGATGTGTATACCGAAGGCGGCGTGATCAAACCCGGCCAGGCGCTGATGGACATCGTGCCCCAAGGCGAGCCGTTACTGGTGGAAGCGCGCGTGCCGGTGCAGATGGTCGACAAGGTGCACCCAGGCTTGCCGGTGGAGTTGTTGTTCTCGGCGTTCAACCAGGCCACCACGCCGCGTGTGGCCGGCGAGGTGACACTGGTGTCGGCCGACCGTCAGGTGGATGAGCGTACCGATGAGCCGTATTACACGTTGCGCGCCCAGGTCAGTGCGGCCGGTATGCAGCAATTGGACGGCGTGCAGATCCGTCCGGGCATGCCGGTGGAAACCTTCGTCAAAACCGGTGAGCGTTCGATGCTCAATTACTTGTTCAAACCGCTGCTCGACCGCACGCACATGGCGCTGGTGGAAGAATGAAGACGCTGCTGCTTGCCCTGTGTTTGAGTTGTGCGCCGGCCGCGCAGGCCTTGGGTTTGTTGGAGGCTTATGATCTGGCCCTGCGCAACGATCCAACCTTTCAGGCCGCGATCAAGGAGCGTGAAGCCGGTGAGGAGAACCGCGTGATCGGCCGGGCGGCGTTGCTGCCGAACCTGTCCTGGAGTTACAACAATTCGCGCAATGGATCCGAAGTCACCCAGAACCGCACCACCAGCGACCGCGACTATCGCAGCTACGCCTCCACGTTGACCCTGCAACAACCGCTGCTCGATTACGAAGCCTATGCACGATTTCGCCAGGGCACCGCCCAGGCGTTGATGGCCGATGAACGTTTTCGCAGCAAAAGCCAGGAATTGGCCGTGCGGGTACTGGGCGCCTATAGCCAGGCGCTGTTGGCCCAGGAGCGCATCGAGTTGAGCCGCGCGCAGAAGCGTGCGTTTGCCGAGCGCCTGCAACTCAATGACCGCCTGCTTAAAGGCGGCGAGGGCACGCGTACCGATGTGCTGGAAACCCAGGCGCGGCTGAGCCTGGCCCAGGCCGAAGAGCTTGAATCGCAGGATGCCCAGGACAGCGCCTTGCGTGAATTGGAGGCCATTGTGGGTCAGCCGTTGCTGATCGAAGAGTTGGCACCGCTGGCGCGCCAGTTCGAGATTGCGCCCCTGGAGCCGAACCGTTTTGAGACGTGGCGTGAAATGGCCATGGCCAACAACCCTGAGCTGAAGTCTTCGCATCACGCGCTGGACGTGGCTTCCTATGAAGTCGAGCGTAAGCGCGCCGGGCACTTGCCCAAGGTCAGCCTGTACGCCAGCAGCCGCAAGACCAGCTCCGATTCGGAAAGCAGCTACAACCAGAAGTACGACACCAACAGTGTCGGCATCCAGGTCAGCCTGCCGTTGTTTGCCGGTGGCTCGGTCTCGGCCTCCACACGTCAGGCGGCGAACCAATTGTCCCAGGCTCAATATGAACTGGACGCGCAAACCGCCAACACCCTGGTGGAGCTGCGCAAGCAGTTCAACCTCAACACCAGCGGCGCGGCGAAAGTGCGTGCTTATGAGATGGCCGTCAGCTCGGCTACGGCCTTGGTCAGCGCGACCAAAAAGAGTGTGGCTGGCGGTGAGCGGGTCAACCTCGACGTGCTCGATGCCGAACAACAACTGTTCACCGCCCGCCGCGACCTGGCGAACGCACGGCATGCGTATTTGCTGGCGCGGATTCAGTTGAAGTATTACGCGGGGTTGCTGAGCGAGCAGGACTTGCGGGCGTTGGCAGGGTATTTCCAGCCGTCGGCATGAGTGGTTACAACCCCGCATTCGCGGGGTTGTTCGTCGTTACTAATCTGTGAAACAGCTTCGCAAGGATGGAGCCGGTTGTCGGGTGCCACGGAAAAATTGTTACCTGACGGAAAATAACCTAACGGATGGGTTACGATGAGAGTAGGTGCTTACAAGGGATATGTGATTTCGGTGTTTCTCAGGGATGAACACTGCCCGCCCCACGTTCATGTCAGGGGCATGGCATGGGATGCGCGTTTTCGTTTCAGCTTTCTGGATGGGGACGTGGAGTTGTGGGATGTAGAGCCGGATCGCAGGCGGCCATCCACTTCGCTCTTGAAGGAGCTACGCGAGGCGATCATGCAGCCGCATTACCTGGCGCGGGCACGCAGGATCTGGTGGGAGAAGCTGCAAACGGTTTGCCTGGAGAACCATTCCTGGGATTGGGACGCCGATGAGGTACTGCCAGGGCTGATCATTCAGCGCGGTGTTTATGTGATTGCACGTGCCCGGCACGATGTCGTGGGGCAGAAGACAATTTTGAATCTGGTCAGGGCACCGGGTTTTGTGGAGATTGATTTATGAAAAAAATCGTAAAAGCCAAAGTCGTGCCGTACAAGCCGCTCACGGACGCCGATGTCGACAAGGCAATCGCCCGTGGGCGCAAGCTCAAACGTCTGTACGCCAATGCCAGCAATGTGCGCTATGAACACGAGTGCATTTCCATCGGCTTCAGCGACGGCAGCCGCGTCATGTTGCCTGTAGCCGGGCTATCGGAGTTCGAAGGGTTTTCCCAGGCGGACTTTCAACAACTGCAGGTCGGCTTTGGCGGCAAGGCGCTGTGCTGTGAGGCGCAGGATCTGGATGTGTCGATCACCGGCCTCATCGCTACCAGCCAGCCCTTGATGGACCTGGCGACAAGCCTGGTAGCGTCGCGCAACGGTCGCAAGAGCAGCGCCGCCAAAACCGCCGCCGCCCGAGCCAATGGCAAGAAGGGCGGTCGGCCACGCAAGAAGGACGATGAGGGTGTTGAATTACCGCCGGGTCAATAACACCCCGGATTCCATATGGTGCGTCCAGGGGAACTGGTCAAACATCGCACACTGGGTAATCCGGTGCGTGTCATGCAGTTGCGCAATGTTCGCCGCCAGCGTCTCCGGGTTGCAGGAGATGTACAGGATGTTGTCAAAACGTCGGGTCAGTTCACAGGTGTCCGGGTCCATGCCGGCGCGCGGTGGGTCGACGAACACGCTACCGAATTCGTAGCTCTTGAGGTCGATGCCGTGCAGGCGGCGGAACGGGCGAACTTCGTTGAGTGCCTCGGTGAGTTCCTCGGCAGACAGGCGCACCAGCGTGACATTATCCACTGCGTTTTCATCGAGGTTGCTTAAGGCCGCATTCACCGAGGTCTTGCTGATTTCGGTGGCCAGCACCTTACGCACCCGGGTCGCCAGTGGCAGGGTGAAGTTGCCGTTGCCGCAGTACAACTCCAGCAAATCATCCGGGCGATCGCCCAAGGCTTCATAGGCCCAGTTGAGCATCTTCTGGTTCACGGTGCCGTTGGGCTGGGTGAACGCGCCCTCGGGTTGGCGGTAGCTGAACGTGCGCCCGCCGACCTCGAGTTTTTCCACCACGTAGTCGTGGCCGATCACATCGCGCTTGCCCTTGGAGCGGCCGATGATGCTGACATTCAAGTCGGCCGCGAGCTTGTTCGCGGCAGTGTGCCAATGCTCGTCCAGCGGGCGGTGATAGCACAGGGTAATCATCGCGTCGCCGGCCAGAGTGGTCAGGAACTCCACTTGGAACAGCTTGTGGCTCAAGGCTGCGCTGGCTTGCCAGGCGGCCTTGAGTTGCGGCATCAGCTCGTTGATGCGTGCGCTGGCGATCGGGAATTCTTCGATGAGGATCGGCGTGCGCTTGTCGTCCTGGGAGAACATCGCGTAGTGGCGCTCGCCGCCTTCGCGCCACAGGCGGAACTCCGCGCGCAGGCGGAAGTTCTGCAGCGGCGAATCGAAGACCTGCGGTTCGGGGGCGTCGAACGGTGCCAACAGGTCACGCAGGCGCGTGACCTTGTCTTGCAATTGAACGGTGTAGCTTGCGGCGTCAAAAGTCATGCGTTGAACCAGCCCAGCTTGATCACAAACAGAATCGACAGGATCACCAGTGCCGGGTTCAGCTCACGGTAGCGGCCCGAAAGCAGCTTGATGGCGGTCCAGGCGATGAAACCGAAGGCGATGCCGTTGGCGATGGAATAAGTGAAAGGCATCGCCAGGGCGGTGACCACCACTGGCGCTGCAACGGTAATGTCATCCCAGTCGATTTCGGCCAGGCCCTGGGTCATCAGCACGGCCACGAACAGCAGCGCCGGCGCGGTGGCAAACGCTGGAACACTGGCGGCCAGCGGCGAGAAGAACAGCGCCAGCAGGAACAGGATGGCGACCACGATGGCGGTCAAACCGGTACGGCCACCGGCGCTCACGCCCGCAGCCGACTCGATGTAGCTGGTGGTGGTCGACGTACCCAGCAGCGAACCGGCCATGGCGGCGGTACTGTCAGCGATCAGTGCACGGCCCATTTTCGGCATGTGGCCGTCCTTGCCCATCAGGCCGGCACGCTTGGCCACGCCGATCAGGGTGCCGGAGTTGTCGAACAGGTCAACGAACAGGAAGGCGAAGATCACGCTGACCAGGCCGATATCCAGCGCACCTTTGATATCCAGTTGCAGGAAGGTCGGGGCCAGGGACGGAGGCATGGAAGTGACGCCGCCGAATGGTGTGAAACCCATCACGATAGACACGATGGTCACCGCCAGGATGCCGATCAGCACCGCGCCGCGTACCGCCAGGGCTTCCAGCGCCACGATCAGCGCGAAACCCAGGGTGGCCAGGATCGGCGCCGGTTGTTTCAGGTCGCCCAGGCCGACCATGGTAGCCGGGTTGCTGACCACGATGCCGGCGTTATGCAGGGCGATCAGCGCCAGGAACAGGCCGATACCGGCTGCAATCGCCGAGCGCAGCGGCAGCGGGATGCTGTTGATGATCCACTCACGGATGCGGAAGATCGACAGCAGGAAGAACAACACCGCCGAAATGAACACCGCGCCCAGCGCGACTTGCCAGGTGTGGCCCATGTGCAGGACCACGGTGTAGGTGAAGAAGGCGTTGAGGCCCATGCCCGGTGCCAGCGCGATCGGGTAGTTGGCGATCAGGCCCATCACGGTCGAACCGATGGCGGCGGCCAGGCAGGTGGCGACAAACACCGCGCCCTTGTCCATGCCGGTCTCGCCGAGGATGCTCGGGTTCACAAACAGAATGTAGGCCATGGCCAGAAAGGTCGTGATACCCGCGAGAATCTCGGTGCGCACGTTGGTGTTGTGTGCTTTGAGTTGAAACAGCTTTTCCAGCATGCCGGCTCCCTGTGACGCTATTTTGCGTCGTTATTTGTTGACCTCTAAGTCAAAGCACAAACTGCGCCAAGCGCCTGTGGTTTCAGAGAGGATCGGAAAAAGCGGCGCATGATACCAGCAGCCGACGCGAAGTGGCGGATAGGCTGCGTATTCTCGAATCTGGCCTTGAGGCATACTGCGCCGACGTTAAATACAGGGTCGTTATCAGCATGAAAAAAGCCAACGCCAGCAGTCTAGCTCTGTTCGCCGCAATCGGCCTGGGGCTTGTGGCACCGGCGTGGGGCGCGGCTGCACCGCCCTTGAGCGAGGTGCGGGTGTTCAAGGTCGAGTCGGCGCGCTGCACGGAAACCATCCCCACGGGAGTGGCGACCACCCAGATGTGCACACACCGGGGCCCGACCAAGGTCTCGGTGATGGAAGTCGGCCTGGGCAAAAGCCCGATGGGCCGCTTCAATGGCGCCGAATTGAATGGGCAGCGCACACCGGTGTGTCAGGTGGGCAACATCAGCGAAGTCTGTAACGGCGCAGGCACTGTGATGGGCTACATCTATGTGTTTGACCTGAATGTCCAGGCCCAAGGCTGGTTCGAATACAGCAATATCTCGATCAATGGCGCGCAAAACACCTTGAAGCTCGAGTTCAACATCCTCTGATCAATCCCCTTGAACGCTCACTACCTTGGGAAGTCGTAGCCCTAAGACGGCGACTTTCCTGAACGCCGCGGATGTGCACCAACCCGTGAGGTGTTTATGAGCGCGACCCCTAATGGCGCGACGACCCAACCGTTCGTCAGCCACCCGATACGCCTGATCCTGAATGGCCAAGACCGCCAATTGCAGGTGTTGCCCTGGACCACCCTGCTGGACCTGCTGCGTGAACAGTTGGACCTGGTAGGCAGCAAAAAAGGCTGTGACCACGGCCAGTGCGGTGCCTGCACGGTGTTGCGCGATGGCAAGCGTATCAACGCCTGCCTGACCCTGGCGGTGATGTGCGACGGTGCCGAGCTGACCACCATCGAGGGCCTGGCCGACGGCGACCAGTTGCACCCGATGCAGCAGGCCTTTATCCAGCGTGACGCGTTCCAGTGCGGCTACTGCACACCGGGGCAGATTTGCTCCGCCGTCGGCCTGGCCAATGAAGGCCGCGCCCATGACTCTGCGCAAATTCAGGAACTGATGAGCGGCAACCTGTGCCGTTGCGGGGCCTACAGCAATATTCGCGATGCCATTGAAGACGTTGTGCTGGGAGGTGACCAATGAACCCCTTCCAGTACAGCAAGCCGGCCGATGTGCATGAAGCCGTGCACCTGAGCAGCGCGACGTCGCGGTTTATCGCCGGTGGCACCAACCTGCTGGACCTGATGAAAGAAAACATCAGCCGCCCCGAACATCTGATCGACATTACCGGTTTGGCGCTGCATGGCGTAGAAGCGACCGCCGACGGCGGGGTGATGATCGGCGCGTTGGTCAGCAATGCCGACCTGGCTTGGCACCCGCTGATCGAGACACGCTACCCATTGCTGTCCCAGGCCATCCTGGCGGGCGCCTCGCCGCAACTGCGCAATATGGCCAGTACCGGCGGCAACCTGCTGCAACGTACCCGTTGCTACTATTTCTATGATGCCAGCGTGCCGTGCAATAAGCGTGAACCTGGCAGCGGCTGCCCGGCGCGCACCGGGTTGAACCGCATCCATGCGATCCTCGGCGCCAGCGAACACTGCGTGGCCACCCATCCCTCGGACATGTGCGTCGCCCTGGCAGCGCTGCAGGCACGAGTACATGTAGAAGGAAGTGGTGGCGCGCGGGTGATCGAGCTTGCCGACTTTCATCGGCTTCCTGGCGATACGCCCGAGCGCGACAACCTGCTGGCCGACGATGAGCTGATCACCGCCATCGAACTGCCGCCTGACCGTCTCGCCAACCATAGCCACTACCTGAAGATTCGTGACCGTGCGTCCTACGCCTTCGCGCTGGTCTCCGTTGCCGCCGCGCTGGAACTGGAAGGCGACACCATCGTCGATGCGCGCCTGGCCCTTGGCGGTGTGGCCCACAAACCCTGGCGCGATCGCGCCGTGGAAGCCGCGCTGATCGGGCAAGCGGTCAGCCGCGAAACCTTCAGTCAGGCCGCTGACGCCCTGCTGCAAGACGCAGAGCCTTTGGAACACAACCGCTTCAAGATCAAGCTGGCACGCCGCGCAATCATCCGTGCATTGAGTGACGCCGCTGTCGCAGGAGAACGCTCATGACCGCTGTCGGTAAACCCCTGGACCGCGTTGACGGTCTGCTCAAGGTCACCGGCCAGGCGCGTTATGCCGGTGAGTTTCCAGGCAACGACTTGCTGCATGGCAGTGTGGTTTCAAGCACGATTGCCAAGGGCCGGGTCCTCAGGATCGACGCGTCCAAAGCTTTGGCGCTGCCGGGCGTGATCAAGGTGCTTGATCATCTGAACCGCCCCCAACTCGCCAGCTACGATGAGGCTTTTGCCGATGCCGATGCGGCCGACGGCTCGCCGTTTCGCCCGCTGTATAACGACCGCGTGCTGTATAGCGGCCAACCCCTGGCCCTGGTGATCGCCGACAACCTTGAACTGGCGCGGCACGCTGCCTCGCTGGTCGAGATCGAATACGCGAGCGAGGCATTTGCAACTGACCTGGTTGCCCTGCAGGAGCAGGCGCACCCTTCGCCGCAAACGCCGCCCAAGCCACGCGGTAATTTCCAGGCCGAGTGGGCCGCTGCCGCCGTCAGCCTGGATATGCACTACAGCACGCCCATCGAGCACCATAACCCGATGGAACCCCACGCCAGCACCGTGCTGTATCAGCCGGACGGCACCCTGCATATCCACGACAAGACCCAAGGCCCGCAGAACTGCCAGGCGTATGTGCAAAAAGTCTTCGGCCTGGATAAAAGCCAGGTAAGGATCTTCGCTGCGTTTGTCGGCGGTGCCTTCGGCTCGGGCCTGCGCCCGCAGTATCAATTGCCGCTGGCGGTGATGGCAGCGCTGGCGCTCAAGCGTTCGGTGCGCGTTACCTTGACCCGCCAACAGATGTTCACGTTTGGCTACCGCCCGCGCACCTTGCAGCGTTTGCAACTGGGCGCTGCCGCCAATGGTCGCCTGTTGGCGTTGGGCCACACTGCGATTGGCCAGACCTCGCGCTTCGAAGACTTCAGCGAACATGTGGTGGAATGGAGCGGCATGCTCTACCACTGCGACAATGTGCAACTGACCTACAAGCTGGTGCCCCTGGACGTGTTCACGCCGATGGACATGCGCGCACCGGGCGCTGCGCTGGGCGTGATCGGCCTGGAATGCGCAATGGATGAACTGGCCTGCGCCCTGGGGATGGACCCTGTGCAACTGCGCCTGATCAACTACGCCGAGCGCAACCAGAACGAAGACAAACCCTGGTCGAGCAAAGCCCTGCGCGAGTGTTACCGCGAAGGCGCCGAGCGCTTCGGCTGGAGCCAGCGCAACCCCGAGCCGCGCAGCATGCGTGATGGCAACCAGTTGATCGGTTGGGGCATGGCCGGTGGTGTGTGGGAAGCCCTGCAGATGAAAGCCAGCGCCAAGGCGCAGTTGGATGCCCAAGGCCAATTGACGGTCAGCAGCGCCACCACTGATATCGGCACGGGTACGTATACGGTGATGACGCAGATTGCCGCGCAAACCAGTGGTGTGGCGATGGCCGATGTGCGTTTTCTGCTCGGCGATTCGTCGTTACCCACGGCGCCGTTACAGGGCGGCTCGTTTACCGTGTCTTCCGTCGGCACTGCGGTGCAGCAAGCCTGCGAGGCGCTGAACGCCAAGCTGCTGGCGATTGCCCGGCAGACTTACCCGGTGTTCAAAGAGGCTGAATCGGTGCGCTTTGAAGACGGCCAGCTGCACACAGGAGACGTGAGTGTGTCCTTGGCGCAACTGGTCAAGGACAGTGGCGAAGAGGTGTTGGCCGTTCAGGTTGACAGCCAACCGGACAAAAAGCGTGAAGGCTATGCGACGGCGACCCATTCGGCGGTGTTTGTCGAGGTTCAGGTCGACGAAGACCTGGGCACGATCAAGGTGCGTCGGGTGGTCAGCGCCATTGCCGCCGGGCGCGTGGTCAATCCGAAGATGGCCCGCAGCCAGATCCTCGGCGGCGTGGTCTGGGGCATCGGCATGGCACTGCATGAAGAAACCCAGGTCGACCATCACCTGGGGCGCAACATGAACCACAGCCTGGCCGAGTACCACATCCCGGTAAATGCCGACATCGGCGACATTGAAGTGATTTTTGTCGAAGAACACGACGAAATTGTCAACGCCCTGGGCTCCAAGGGCGTGGGTGAAATCGGCATTGTCGGGGTGGCGGCAGCGGTGGCGAATGCTATTTACCATGCCACCGGCAAGCGCGTGCGGGAGTTTCCTATCACCTTGGATAAGGTGTTGTAGCGCAGGTCTTCAAACCACCGCAGATCCAATTGTGGGAGCTGGCTTGCCTGCGATAGCGGTATGTCAGCTAAAAATCAGTGACTGACACTCCGCCATCGCAGGCAAGCCAGCTCCCACACTGACTGCTTTTCAACCTGTTTATAGCTTGGTTTCTTCCACCGGCACATGCATCCGATCGCGGTTGGTCAGGGTCGGAAACAGCTTTATCCACACCCCCGTCACCAACAGCGTCCCTATCCCGCCCATCACCACGGCAGGCACTGTGCCGAACCAGTGGGCGGTAATTCCCGATTCAAACTCACCCAGTTGGTTGGAGGCGCCGATAAACAGGCCGTTGACCGCACTGACGCGCCCGCGCATTTCATCCGGGGTCTCCAGCTGCACGAACGAAGCGCGGATCACCATGCTGATCATGTCCGCCGCGCCCAGCACCACCAGCACGGCCAGCGAGAACCAGAACGAAGTCGACAGGCCGAACGCAATGGTTGCCACGCCAAACACACCGACGGCGGTGAACATCACACGGCCAACCTGCCGGTCTACCGAGAACCGCGCCAGCCACAGCGACATCAACAAGGCACCCACCGCCGGCGCCGAACGCAGCAGGCCCAGGCCCCAGGCGCCGGTCAGCAGGATGTCCTTGGCGAACACCGGCAGCAATGCGGTTGCACCGCCCAGCAGCACGGCGAACAGGTCCAACGAGATGGCGCCGAGAATATCCGGGCGGCTGCGAATAAAGCGGATCCCGGCCAGCAGCGAGTCCATGGTTGCCTTGGCCTTGTTCAGCGGCGTCTGGCGTGCGGGCAGGTTAAGGGTCAGCACACAGGCAATCAGGTACAGCGCCACGGTGGGGCCATACACCCACACGCTGCCGAACGCATAAAGCAAGCCGCCCAGCGCGGGTGCGACAATGGTCGCCAGTTGCTGGGCCGACTGCGACGAGGCCACGGCCCGTGGGAACAGCGCGCTGGGCACGATACTCGGCAGCAGCGCCTGGGTGGTGGGCATTTCAAACGAGCGTGCGGCGCCAAGCAGGAAGGCGAGGATAAAGATCATCTCGCGGGTCACGTTGCCGGTCAGGCCGCCGATGGCCAGGGACAAGGCAATCAATGCCTGCACGGTCTGGCAGATGGCAGCGACCTTGCGCCGCTCATAGCGATCAGCCACATGCCCGGTGTGCAACATGAACAACACCCGTGGTACGAACTCCACCAGGCCAACCAAACCCAGGTCCAGCACGTTGCCGGTCAATTGGTAGAGGTTCCAGCCGATGGCCACGGTAAGCATCTGGAAACCGCTGGCGGTAAAGATCCGCGCCAGCCAGAACGCGATGAAAGGGCGGTGGTGACGCAACAGCAACGCAGGTTCACTAGGCATCGGGAAGTCAGGTCAGGAGCAGAGGGAGCGGGCAGATTAGCATCAAGCTGTAACAAATAGTTGCAAGAACTGAGCTGAGGCAAGCTGTCACGCGGCAAAAGACCACGCCGTCCTACAGCCAAAATGGGGCTACTCTTTGAGCAATGCTTGATCCAGATCAAAACCGGCCCCGGGATTGTTCTGGCGGCCGCAAGGCCAGAATCCCTGCGTGATGGGTAAAAAAAGAAACGAATTGAAATTCGCCACACTCCATATCCGTGGGGGCAGTGGGTGCAGGCTCCCGCCAGCAGCCGGTATTACCTGACAGAGGAAGACTTATGTTCGGTTTGGAGGCGCTAGATCTCGCCCGAATTCAATTCGCGTTCACCATCTCGTTTCACATCCTGTTCCCGGCGATTACCATCGGCCTGGCCAGTTACCTTGCGGTGCTGGAAGGCTTGTGGCTCAAGACCCACAACGATACCTACCGTGACCTCTACCATTTCTGGTCGAAGATCTTTGCCGTCAACTTCGGCATGGGGGTGGTTTCGGGCCTGGTCATGGCTTACCAGTTTGGTACCAACTGGAGCCGCTTTTCGGACTTCGCCGGCGCCGTTACCGGCCCGCTTCTGACCTACGAAGTGCTCACGGCCTTCTTCCTTGAGGCGGGTTTCCTCGGGGTGATGTTGTTCGGCTGGAACAAGGTGGGGCGCAAGCTGCACTTCTTTGCCACGGTGATGGTGGCCGTCGGTACGCTGATCTCAACCTTCTGGATTCTGGCCTCCAACAGCTGGATGCAGACGCCGCAAGGCTTTGAAATCATCGACGGCCGGGTGATTCCCACCGACTGGCTGGCGGTGATCTTCAACCCGTCGTTCCCCTACCGCTTGATGCACATGGCTACGGCAGCCTTTGTCGCTACGGCGTTCTTTGTCGGTTCCTCGGCGGCCTGGCACTTGTTGCGCGGCAAGGACAACCCGGCAATCCGCACCATGCTGTCGATGGCGATGTGGATGGCCCTGATCGTGGCGCCTATCCAGGCGGTGATCGGTGACTTCCATGGCCTCAACACCTTGAAGCATCAACCGGCGAAAATCGCCGCGATTGAAGGCCACTGGGAAAATATCGGCAACGAGCCGACGCCGCTGATCCTGTTCGGCTGGCCCGACATGAAGGCCGAGAAAACCAAATACGCGGTCGAAATTCCGTACCTTGGCAGCCTGATCCTGACCCACTCTTTGGACAAGCAGGTGCCGGCGCTCAAGGAGTTCCCGCCCGAGGACCGCCCCAATTCGACCATTGTGTTCTGGTCGTTCCGGGTCATGGTCGGCCTGGGCTTCCTGATGATCTTCACCGGTCTGTTCAGCCTGTGGCTGCGCCGGGGCGACAAGATGTACACGTCCAAGCCGTTCCTGTACCTGGCGTTGTGGATGGGCCCTTCCGGCTTGATCGCGATTCTTGCCGGTTGGTTCACCACCGAAATCGGCCGCCAGCCGTGGGTGGTGTATGGGCTGATGCGCACTGCGGATGCTTCATCCGGGCATAGCCTGGCGCAGATGACCATCACGCTGGTGTTGTTCGTGGTGGTGTACTTCGCGCTGTTCGGCGCCGGTTTGGGCTACATGATGCGCCTGGTGCGCAAAGGCCCGCAGACCCACGAAGGCAGCGAGCCAACCCATGGTGGCCCAGGCCAGAAACGTACACCGGCCCGTCCGTTGTCCGCCGCCGATGACGGCAGCGATGACGACCAAACCCACATCCAGCACAAGGGGAATTGAGATGGGTATTGATCTTCCGCTGATCTGGGCCGTGATTATCATCTTCGGCATCATGATGTACGTGGTGATGGACGGCTTCGACCTGGGCATCGGCATCCTCTTTCCGTTTATCCCCGGCAAAGTCGACCGTGATGTGATGATGAACACCGTCGCGCCGGTATGGGACGGCAACGAAACCTGGCTGGTACTCGGCGGCGCGGCGCTGTTCGGCGCGTTCCCGCTGGCGTATTCGGTGGTGTTGTCGGCGTTGTACCTGCCGCTGATCCTGATGCTGATCGGGCTGATCTTCCGCGGCGTGGCCTTTGAGTTCCGCTTCAAGGCCAAGGACGACAAGCGTCACCTGTGGGACAAGGCGTTTATCGGTGGCTCCATCGCCGCAACGTTCTTCCAGGGCGTGGCGCTGGGGGCGTTTATCGATGGCATTCCGGTGGTGAACCGCCAGTTTGCCGGCGGTTCGCTCGACTGGCTCACGCCGTTCACCCTGTTCTGCGGCGTTGCACTGGTGGTCGCCTATGCCTTGCTCGGCTGCACCTGGCTGATTATGAAAACCGAAGGCAAGTTGCAGGAGCAGATGCACAACCTGGCGCGGCCCTTGGCCTTTGTGGTGCTGGCGGTGATCGGCATCGTCAGCCTGTGGACGCCGCTGGCGCACCCGGAAATTGCCTCACGCTGGTTCACCTTGCCGAACCTGTTCTGGTTCCTGCCGGTGCCGATCCTGGTGCTGGTGACCATGTACGGCTTGATCCGCGCGGTGGCACGTAATGCCCACTACACGCCGTTTCTGCTCACGCTGGTGCTGATCTTCCTCGGCTACAGTGGCCTGGGGATCAGCCTGTGGCCGAACATCATTCCGCCTTCCGTGTCGATCTGGGACGCTGCCGCACCGCCGCAGAGCCAGGGCTTCATGCTGGTGGGCACGTTGTTCATCATCCCGTTCATCCTGGGCTACACCTTCTGGAGCTACTACGTGTTCCGCGGCAAGGTCACCCACGAAGACGGCTACCACTAGGAGGGTCGTTGTATGTCCGGCAAACCTTCGTTACACGAGATTGAACAGGCCGAGAAACAGCCGTTATGGCGGCGCCTGGGGTGGCTGGCGATGATCTGGACCGGCAGCGTGCTGGCCCTGTTCGTCGTGGCCAGCCTGATGCGCATGTTCATGAATGCGGCTGGCCTGACCACTCACTGACATCCCGATCCGGGCTTTGCGGCCCGGTTTTCAAGCCCTCGCTTCGAGGGCTTTTTTTATTTGCGGGCTTTGAGGATGACGAACTTCGGCGTGGCGGCGACTTGTTCAACGCCACGGAACAAACGCGCCAATTTGCTGTGATAACCCAGGTGGCGGTTGCCGACGATATACAGCGCACCGCCCACCACCAGCGCTTCGCGCGCCTGCTGGAACATGCGCCAGGCCAGGAAGTCGCCGACCACCTGTTGCTGGTGGAACGGCGGGTTACACAGCACCACGTCCAAGGATTGCGCTTCCTGGCCGGCGAGGCCATCGGCGGCGCGTACGATGACCTCGCGCGCACCAAAGGCGGCCTGCCAGTTCTCGGCCGCCGACTGCACGGCCATGTAGGACTCATCCACCAGGGTGTACTGCGCGTCGGGGTTTTGCAGGGCACTGGCAATCGCCAGCACGCCGTTGCCGCAGCCCAGGTCCGCCACGCGCGCGCTGCCGAGATTGGTTGGCAGGTGCGGGAGGAAGGCGCGGGTGCCGATGTCGAGGCCTTCGCGGCAGAACACGTTGGCGTGGTTCAACAGTTCGATGGCCGGTGCGTCCAAGGTGTAGCGGGTAGGGTAGGGCGAGACGGCAGCCGGGCGGGCTTCCGCCGTGGCGATCAGCAATCGGGCCTTTTTGACCGCGAGGGAGGCGTGCATCGGGCCGATATAGCGCTCCAGCAACTCGCCCGCCGCCCGTGGCAGGTGCTTGACCATCGCCCCGGCAATCACCTGGGCGCCGGGCGCCAGATGGCCTTGCAGGCGAATCAACTGCTCTTCCAAAAGGGCCAGTTTCTTTGGCACGCGGATCAGCACGCGGTCGAACGGCCCGGCCGGCACCTGGCTGGCAGGCACGAAAGCCACCGCATCAAAGGTCTTGCCGTTGCGCATCAGGTTTTTTTCCAGGCCCTGGGCCGCCAGGAACGAATCGCCGCTGGACGTGACCTGCACCTGGCCTTCCAGGCTGGCCGCCAAGGCGCCGAAGCTGTCGTTGAGCACCAGCACACGGGTTGCAGCGCTTGGCTGCTGCTCGGCCAGGTAGCTGAGCAGGTACTCGTCGGCGGCATCAAAGGCCTGCAACGGGTCATTGTGTTGCTCTGGCTGGCGAATCAGGTCGAGCTGGGCGAAGGGGCTGTCAAGCAGGGGCATGGCGGGGGGAGCTCTTGGTCATCGATGGGGCGGCAGCGGGCACGGGCAACCGGCGCAACCATCTGAGTGAACAACGAAGCGGCACCGGGGCGCCGTATCAACACTCAGAATTGGCCGTAAATGTTACTTTTTTTTCGATGGGATTACATGCGGTGTTTCTTCAGCGGTTAAAACAGACCGGCTTTGGAGGCACTGAGCACGGCGGCAATCTTGTTATTGACCCCCAGTTTTCTCAAGCAACTGCTGATATGAAAGCCCACCGTACGCTCCGACAGGCACAGGATCGTGGCGATGTCCGACGCCGTCTTGCCCAGGGCCGACCACCTGAGAATTTCTGTTTCTCGTGGGGTCAATTTGCAAGGCGCCGCGCCGCTCGGTTTTTCGGCATATTTTTGTGCCACCGCAGCGTGCATCACGTGGCAAAGCCAGAGGACCTGGCCGGCTTTCTCGTAAAGCTCTTCCGGGCTCACTTCGCCGTTGCTTCTGCCCAGGGTCAGCATGCTGAACACGCCTTGAAAATCGTGCACCGCTTGGGTCCATCCAAAGTGCACACCAAACGACTGGGCCAACGACCAGAGGTGGGGTGTGTCGCTGAAGGTTTTTTCGTCCCACACGATGGGCATCACGCTGGTTTTGCAGTGGGCGACCACCGGATCAATATCAAAGAAATGCGCTTGTTTGTAAACGTTGTTCCATTCGTTTGGGTAGTTGTTGAAGTGAATAGGTTTTGCTTGAGTTGCTGGTTGTTGTGAACTCATCGTGAATGAGCAGTATTGGAACCCGAGCTCATAGGTGTGATTGACGACCATCTCATAAATAGTGGTGATCTTGCTCTCACCTTCCAATTTGGGGAGTCGTGTATTGCGCCAGTTAACCATTGGTAACTCTCCATGGGTGTTGATGCCTGGGCACGTCCTATCTCCCAGTAAGGTACGGAAATCAGTGTAGGACAAAGCCTACAGATCGTAATGTGAAAAAATTTTACCGAATGCCTGTATTTTGTTTGTTTAATGCTTGTACAGCGAGTCATCGTTTGTACATATACTTCTGTGGCTCAGATAATTTCAATAGGTTCAATGCGTTAGCAGTGATATTAAATTGGCATTTATTTAGTTGCACTGCGACATATAATGGCCGGTTGAAAGGTTGGAAATAGCTAAATGATTAGTTGGAACTGGATAGTTTCGATCCGACCACTTCTGGTTTAACCCGTAGCGGTTGCTGGCACTGGCAATGTCAGTACAAACCAGCGGTGTTTCCCGCAGCGGCTTTGAGGGACACTAGGGCACCTGTTCAACGGAGCCCCCCATGACGGCCAGTGCTGAGAAATTTACCCGCCAGACCCTGCTCGAGGTGCAATCGCTGACGCCCAGCCTGTTTACCCTGCGCACCACCCGAGACCCGGGCTTTCGGTTTACCGCCGGCCAGTTTGTACGCCTGGGCGTGACCAAGGCGGACGGCAGCACGGTGTGGCGCGCCTACTCCATCGTGTCCTCGCCGTTTGACGAACACCTGGATTTTTTCTCTATCGTGGTTCCGGGTGGCGAATTTACCAGTGAACTAAGCCGCCTGAAGGTGGGCGATACCTTGATGGTGGAGCGTCAGGCCACAGGCTATCTGACCTTGAACCGCTTCGTAGACGGGCGTGATCTGTGGCTGCTGGGCACCGGCACCGGGGTGGCGCCGTTTCTGTCGATGCTGCAGGACTTCGAGGTTTGGGAAAAATTCGAGCGTATCGTGCTGGTCTACAGCGCCCGAGAGGCCAAGGAGCTGGCGTATCAGTCGCTGATCAACACGCTGGGCGAGCGCGAATACCTGGCCGAGTACGCGCACAAACTTACCTACATTCCCATCGTCACCCGTGAGCAGCACCCAGGAGCGCTGAACGGGCGCATCACCACGCTGATCGAGAATGGCGAGCTGGAGCGCGCTGCCGGCGTAGAACTGACGCCGGAGCACTCCCGCGTGCTGATCTGCGGCAACCCGCAGATGGTCGATGACACACGCCAGCTGCTCAAGCAGCGCGATCTGCAACTGAGCCTCAGCCGGCGCCCTGGGCAAGTGGCGGTAGAAAATTACTGGTAATAAAAAAGGCGCCTGAAACAGGCGCCTTTTTCAAGCAAACACGGGTTAAAGCGGCTTGTCGTTTTGTGCTTTGAGCAGATCACGGATCTCGCCCAGCAGCACCTCTTCCTTGGTCGGCGTCGGCGGCAGGCTTGGCGCCACAGCTTCTTCGCGCTTGAGGCGGTTGATGGCTTTCACGCCCATGAAGATGGCGAAGGCGACGATCACGAAGTCGATCACGCTCTGGATGAACTTGCCATAAGCCAGGACCACGGCGGGCACATCACCTTGCGCGGCTTTGAGGGTTATCGCCAGGTCAGCGAAGTCCACACCACCGATCAACAGACCGATCGGTGGCATCACCACGTCGCCTACAAAGGAGGAAACGATTTTGCCGAAGGCGGCGCCGATGATGATACCGACGGCCATATCGACCACATTACCTTTGACCGCGAAGGCCTTGAACTCACTGATCACGCCCATAGGTTATTCCTTGTTACAGATGAGAAGGGTGGAGGTCAGTGTAAGTCAGTCGTAGCCCGCTTGCTCGACACAACCGTTAACACTGTCAATTTTTATCGACCGATTAAATCGCAAATAGTTTGCAAAGTGCCACCAATCGCGCGCGAAATACGCGCTACTTCAGGGGCTTACCAGACTTTTTTCTTAATCAGCCCGGTGGTGTTTTTCTATTTATCTTCTGACTCGCAGGTCACTAGCCTCTGGCAAGCACAACTGAATGTGCACTAAAAAAGCCAGAGGAAACCCCGATGAATACGTCAATGAGCCGCAGGCCTGTTTCAGCGCGATACGCACTGGGATTGGTCACTGCCAGCCTGCTATCCCTTTCTGTACAAGCCGCCAACCTGACCCGCGATAACGGCGCGGCCGTGGGTGACAACCAGAATTCCCAGACCGCCGGGGCCAATGGTCCGGTACTGCTGCAAGACGTGCAGTTGATTCAGAAGTTGCAGCGCTTTGACCGCGAACGCATCCCGGAGCGTGTGGTTCACGCCCGTGGCACCGGCGCCCACGGCACCTTTACCGTCACCGACAACCTCAGCGACCTGACCAAAGCCAAAGTCTTCGCGGCCGGTGAAGCCACCCCGGTGTTCGTGCGTTTTTCGGCGGTGGTGCACGGCAACCATTCCCCGGAAACCTTGCGTGACCCACGCGGTTTCGCCACCAAGTTCTACACCAGCGAAGGTAACTGGGACCTGGTAGGCAATAACTTCCCGACGTTCTTTATCCGCGACGCCATCAAGTTTCCGGACATGGTCCATGCGTTCAAACCGGACCCGCGCACTAACCTCGACGACGACTCGCGGCGTTTTGACTTCTTCTCCCATGTGCCAGAGTCCACCCGCACACTCACCGAGCTGTATTCCGACTCCGGCACGCCCGCCAGTTATCGCGAAATGGACGGCAACGGCGTACATGCCTACAAGTTGATCAACGCCAAGGGTGAAGTGCACTACGTCAAGTTCCACTGGAAGAGCCTGCAGGGCATCAAGAACCTTGACCCCAAGCAAGTGACCGAAGTGCAGGGGCGTGACTACAGCCATATGACCAATGACCTGGTCACTCACATCAACAAGGGCGATTTCCCCAAGTGGGACCTTTACGTGCAAGTGCTGAAACCTGAGGATTTGGCCAAGTTTGATTTCGACCCACTGGACGCCACCAAGATCTGGCCTGACGTACCGGAACGCAAAGTCGGGCAGATGGTGCTGAACCGCAACCCGGCCAACGTCTTCCAGGAAACCGAGCAAGTGGCCATGGCCCCGGCCAACCTGGTGCCGGGCATCGAGCCGTCGGAAGACCGCTTGCTGCAAGGCCGGGTGTTCTCCTACGCGGACACGCAGATGTACCGCCTGGGGCCGAACGCCCTGCAACTGCCGATCAACGCACCCCGTGTGACCGTCAACAACGGTAACCAGGATGGCGCAATGAATACCGGCAAGACCACCACGGGCGTGAACTATCAGCCAAGCCGCCTGTTGCCGCGTGAAGAGCCGCAAGCCGCGCGTTACAGCCAGTCGGCGCTGTCGGGCAGCACCCAGCAGGCGAAGATCCAGCGCGAGCAGAACTTCAAGCAGGCCGGTGACTTGTACCGCTCCTATAGCAAGAAAGAGCGTCAGGACTTGATCGAAAACTTCGGCGGCTCCCTGGCCACCACCGATGACGAGAGCAAGCACATCATCCTGTCGTTCCTCTATAAGGCTGACCCGGAGTACGGCACTGGCGTGACCAAGGTGGCAAAAGGTGACCTGGCGCGCGTCAAGGCGCTGGCAGAAAAACTGACTGACTGACGTTGGTGACGGTCGGCGCCTGCTGATGGGCGTCGACCCCGAGCTGGAGAAAACCTATGCGAATTTCTATCGGTTTACTGATGGCCATGCTGGCCTTTGTCGCCCATGCCGAGTCACCCGACCCGGTCGCGCTCAAGGCCCAGTTGCAGGACTACTATTTCGACGCCGCCCGCCGTGGCGATATCGACATGCTCAACACCTTCATTGAATCCGGTTACAGCCTCAATACCCAGGATGACAAGGGTTACACCGCGCTGATCCTCGCCGCCTACCACGGCCAGGCGCCGTTCGTGGAACGCCTGCTCAACGCCGGCGCCGACGCCTGCGTGCAAGACAAACGCGGTAATACAGCCCTCATGGGCGCGATCTTCAAAGGCGAGCTGAAAATCGCCCAGCGCCTGCTCTCCACCGACTGCAACCCCGACCAGCGCAACGGCGCCGGGCAGACCGCCGCCATGTACGCCGGGCTGTTCAAGCGTGTTGAGTTGCTGGACGAGCTAAAGGCCAAAGGCGCCGACCTTGACGCCGAAGACCCGATCGGCAACAGCGCTTCACGTTTGGCCAGTGGTGAAATCCGGACCCCGGCGCCGCGCTGAGCTATCATCGCGGTTTTTCGGTTGGAGGTTCTCAAATGGCAAAGGCCAAGCGCATGTACGGCTGCACAGAGTGCGGCGCGACCTTTCCCAAGTGGGCCGGCCAGTGCACCGAGTGCGGTGCATGGAACACCCTGACGGAAACCATGATCGAAAGCGGCGGTGCGGCAGCCCCCACCGGCCGTGCCGGCTGGACCGGGCAGCAGGCGCAGATCAAGACGTTGGCCGAAGTCAGCGTCGAAGAAATTCCGCGTTTTTCCACCGCGTCCGGCGAGCTGGACCGTGTACTGGGCGGCGGGCTGGTGGACGGCTCGGTGGTGCTGATCGGCGGCGACCCCGGCATTGGTAAATCGACCATCCTTCTGCAAACCCTGTGCAGCATCGCCAGCCGCATGCCGGCACTCTACGTCACCGGTGAAGAATCCCAACAACAAGTGGCCATGCGCGCCCGACGCCTGGGCTTGCCCCAGGATCAACTGCGGGTCATGACCGAAACCTGCATCGAAAGCATCATCGCCACGGCCCGCATCGAAAAGCCCAAGGTCATGGTGATCGACTCGATCCAGACGATTTTCACTGAGCAACTGCAATCGGCACCCGGCGGCGTGTCCCAGGTGCGCGAAAGTGCGGCGCTGTTGGTGCGCTATGCCAAGCAGAGCGGCACGGCGATTTTCCTGGTCGGCCACGTGACCAAGGAAGGCGCGCTGGCCGGGCCGCGCGTGCTGGAGCATATGGTCGACACCGTGCTGTATTTTGAAGGCGAATCCGATGGCCGCCTGCGTTTGCTGCGGGCGGTGAAGAACCGCTTTGGTGCGGTCAACGAGTTGGGTGTGTTCGCCATGACTGACCGAGGCTTGAAAGAAGTCTCCAACCCTTCGGCGATTTTTCTGACCCGCGCCCAGGAAGAAGTCCCCGGCAGTGTGGTGATGGCCACGTGGGAAGGCACCCGGCCGATGCTGGTCGAAGTGCAGGCATTGGTGGATGACAGCCACTTGGCCAACCCGCGCCGGGTTACGCTCGGTCTGGATCAGAACCGATTGGCGATGCTGCTGGCGGTGCTGCACCGTCACGGCGGCATTCCTACCCACGACCAGGACGTGTTCCTCAACGTGGTCGGCGGGGTCAAGGTGCTGGAAACCGCCTCCGACCTGGCGCTGATGGCGGCGGTGATGTCCAGCCTGCGCAATAAACCGTTGCCCCATGACTTGCTGGTGTTTGGTGAGGTCGGCCTGTCGGGCGAGGTGCGCCCGGTGCCGAGCGGCCAGGAGCGTTTGAAGGAAGCGGCCAAGCACGGCTTCAAGCGTGCGATCGTGCCCAAGGGCAATATGTCGAAGGAAATGCCGGCGGGGTTGAAGGTGATTGGCGTCACGCGCCTTGAACAGGCCCTGGATGCACTGTTCGAGTAATCGGCAACACTGCAAAACCAATGTGGGAGCGGGCTTGCTCGCGAAGGCAATCTGTCAGTTGGTGCACGTACTGAATGACACACCGCATTCGCGAGCAAGCCCGCTACCACATTTTGGTTGGTGTTGGCTGCTATATCTCCAACAGGGCCGCTAACTCGCGGTGCAGTTCATCCTCATCCCCGAGGTTCAGCTCGATCAACCGCCGCAAATGTCTGATCGACTCCAGGTCAATTTGCTCACACACAAACCCCAACTGCCCATGATCATCGTGGGCCAGTTTTACTTGCATCTTTATATGCGCCTGCGGATCCAGACGGATATCCACATCAAACGGCTGAGCGCGATTGCCTTGCCAGTCATCAGGGCGTTGCACCAACAAACCTTTGAGCGACAGATCCACCAATTGCACCGGCGAATTCCAGCTGTCTTGCGCAATGGTCGTTCGCGCATCAAAGGCAATACGCCGGAAACGGCGGCGATCTGACGGATGTTCGCTCATGGTCAAACCCTCTGTGGATAGGGGAATTGTAGCCCTGCGCCATCATCGGGCCTTTATTTCTGCTTTTTTTGCTGTCGCAAGGCTCTAGACCAACGTAGGGGGGTGGCCTTTAAGGCCAACAGCGCTAAACTCGGGCTGGCTGTCTTTCTGTCCACCCTGGCTGGAATATAAAAATGAAAAATAATAATAGCCTGCTACGCCACCTACCCTGGCTGGTGCTGGCAATTGTAGGAGCGTGCGCCCTGGGCGTAGTGGCCTTGCGCCGCGGCGAGGCGATCAACGCCTTGTGGATTGTGGTTGCTGCTGTGGCCATCTACCTGGTTGCGTACCGTTACTACAGTCTGTTCATCGCTAACAATGTGATGCAGCTCGACCCACGGCGGGCCACCCCCGCAGTGCTCAACAATGACGGTCTGGACTACGTGCCGACCAACAAACACATCCTTTTTGGTCACCACTTTGCGGCGATTGCCGGTGCAGGCCCGTTGGTCGGCCCGGTACTGGCGGCGCAAATGGGCTACCTGCCCGGCACGCTCTGGCTGATTGCCGGTGTGGTGCTGGCCGGTGCGGTGCAGGACTTCATGGTGCTGTTCCTGTCCACTCGTCGCAATGGCCGCTCCCTGGGGGACATGGTTCGCGAAGAGATGGGCCGTATTCCAGGGACCATCGCGCTGTTTGGCTGCTTCCTGATCATGATCATCATCCTTGCGGTGCTGGCGCTGATCGTGGTCAAGGCCTTGGCCGAGAGCCCGTGGGGCATCTTCACGGTGATGGCGACCATCCCGATTGCGATGTTCATGGGCGTGTACATGCGCTACATCCGTCCGGGCCGCATTGGCGAAATTTCGGTCATCGGTGTGCTGTTGCTGCTGGGTTCTATCTGGCTGGGCGGGCAAATCGCCGCTGATCCGGTGTGGGCCAAGGCCTTCTCGTTTACCGGGATCCAGATCACCTGGATGCTGGTGGGCTATGGTTTCGTCGCTGCGGTACTGCCGGTGTGGCTGATCCTCGCGCCGCGTGACTACCTCTCCACGTTCTTGAAAATCGGCACCATCATTGCCCTGGCGATCGGCATTCTGGTCACCATGCCAGAGCTGAAAATGCCGGCCCTCACCCAATTCATCGACGGCACCGGCCCGGTGTGGAAGGGTGGTCTGTTCCCGTTCCTGTTCATCACCATTGCCTGTGGCGCGGTGTCGGGCTTCCACGCGCTGATCTCTTCGGGCACCACGCCCAAGCTGCTGGATAACGAAGTCAACTCGCGCTACATCGGTTACGGCGCCATGCTGATGGAATCGTTTGTGGCGATCATGGCCATGGTTGCCGCTTCAGTGATCGAACCCGGCGTGTACTTCGCCATGAACAGCCCGGCTGCGGTGGTCGGCGCGGACGTGGTGACGGTGGCGCAAACCGTCAGCAGCTGGGGTTTTGCCATTACCCCGGAAGCCTTGACGGCAGTGGCCCATGACATCGGCGAAACCACCATCCTGGCGCGTGCCGGCGGTGCGCCGACCCTGGCGGTTGGTATCGCGCAGATCCTGCACAGTGTGCTGCCGGGTGAAAACACCATGGCGTTCTGGTACCACTTTGCGATCCTGTTCGAAGCCCTGTTCATCCTTACCGCAGTCGACGCCGGCACCCGTGCCGGACGCTTCATGCTCCAGGATCTGCTCGGCTCCTTCGTGCCGTCGCTCAAGCGTACCGAGTCCTGGACCGCCAACTTGATTGCTACCGCAGGTTGCGTGGCGATGTGGGGTTACTTGCTGTACCAAGGCGTGATCGACCCACTGGGCGGGATCAACACCTTGTGGCCGCTGTTCGGTATCTCCAACCAGATGCTCGCCGGTATCGCACTGATGCTCGCCACCGTTGTGCTGATCAAAATGAAGCGCCAGCGCTACATTTGGGTGACGATGCTGCCAGCTGTGTGGCTGCTGATCTGCACCGTGACCGCAGGCTTCATCAAGCTGTTCGACGCTAACCCGGCGATCGGCTTCCTGTCGCTGGCCAAGAAGTACAGCGATGCCCTGGCCAACGGCCAGATCCTCGCGCCGGCCAAGAACATCGACCAGATGCAACACGTGATCTGGAACGCCTACACCAACGCAACGCTGACAGCGCTGTTCCTGTTCGTGGTCTTCAGCATCCTGTTCTATGCGCTCAAGGTCGGCGTCGCCGCCTGGGGCAACAAAGAACGTACGGACAAAGAAGCCCCGTTCCAGGCTGTACCGGACGCGTAAACGAGGATTGCAACCATGTTCAATGACATCAGTCGCCTCGGTAAATACCTCGGTCAGGCCGCGCGCCTGATGGTCGGCATGCCCGACTACGACACCTACGTCGAGCATATGCAAACCAAACACCCGGACAAACCGATGATGGACTACAAGGCGTTCTTCCGGGAACGCCAGGAAGCCCGTTACGGTGGCAAGGGTGGGCCTAAGTGCTGCTGACCCGATAAGTTAGGCTTGCAGTGATCCCGTGTGGGAGCGGGCTTGTGTGGGAGCTGGCTTGCCTGCGATAGCATCACTGCGGTGTAGCTGATACACCGCAGTGCCTGCATCGCGGGCAAGCCCGGCTCCCACATAGGTCTGCTCCCACATTTGTTTCTGTGTTCCTTCAATAATAAGGAGAATTTTTTGTCCTCTCCCATCCCCGTCACCATCCTCAGCGGCTTCCTCGGCGCCGGCAAAACTACCTTGCTGCGCCACCTGCTCAAAGCCGAGCACGGCCTTAAAATCGCCGTGATCGAAAACGAATTCAGTGACGCCGGCATCGACACCCAACTGTTGGGCGCCGAACCGGTACAAGTCATGACCCTGTCCAACGGCTGCGTGTGCTGCACCATCCACACCGACCTGACCAAAGCCCTGTACCTGTTGCTCGAACGCCTGGACAGCGGCGAAATCGCCTTCGACCGCCTGGTGATCGAGTGCACCGGCCTGGCCGACCCTGCACCCGTGGCCCAGACCTTTTTTATCGACGAGGAACTGCGCGAGCGCTACATCCTCGACGGCATCATCACCCTGGTGGACGCAGCCCACGCCGAGCATCACCTGACCCAGACCATTGCCCAGGCCCAGATCGGTTTTGCCGACCGCCTGCTGGTGAGCAAGCGCGATCTGGTCGACGAAGCGACTTTCGACGCCCTCAGCCAGCGCCTGACCCGCATCAACCGCCGCGCGCCGATTAGGGTGGTCGACCATGGCGCCATCGACCTGGCCGAACTGCTCGACGTGCGCGGCTTCAACCTCAATGCCGGCATGACCCTGCGCCCGGTCAGTGCCGCGCCATCCATCGACCGCATTTCCAGCCTGGTGCTGCGCACCGACCAGCCGCTGGATATCGACCGGCTCAGCGAGTTTATGAACGAACTGCTGGAAGACCACGGCAAACAACTGCTGCGCTACAAAGGCGTGCTGAATATTGCCGGGGAAGACCGGCGCATGGTGTTCCAGGGCGTGCTCAAGCTTTACGGTTTCGATTGGGACACCGAATGGGCCGAGGGCGAGGCGCGCGAAAGTGTGATTGTATTTATTGCCGATGAACTGCCGGAAGACAAAATCCGCGAAGGCTTTGCCCGGGTTTACCAATAATCCTGACTTGAAATGCAATCCTGTGTGGGAGCTGGCTTGCCTGCGATGGCGGTGGGTCAGCTAATGATGTGCCAACTGACAGGCCGCTATCGCAGGCAAGCCAGCTCCCACATTGAACCGTATTTCAATTTGAAATCGGGCATAAAAAAGCCCGGCTCAAGAGCCGGGCTTTTCAGTCACGCAACTGCAATCAAGCGCCGTACACCGGCAGCTTTTTGCAGATGGCCTTGACCTTCTCACGTACCGCGTCAATCACGGCTTCGTTGTTCAGGTCTGCCAGGATGTCGCAGATCCAGCCGGCCAGTTCTTTGCACTCTGCTTCTTTAAAGCCACGAGTGGTCACAGCCGGGGTGCCGAAGCGCAGGCCGGAGGTGACGAACGGCGAACGTGGGTCGTTCGGCACGGAGTTTTTGTTCACGGTGATGAAGGCTTTGCCCAGCGCGGCGTCAGCATCTTTACCGGAAATGTCCTGTTTGATCAGCGACAGCAGGAACAGGTGGTTTTCAGTACCGCCGGACACCACGTCAAAGCCGCGCTCGATAAACACGCTGGCCATGGTCTGGGCGTTCTTCACCACTTGTTGCTGGTAAGTCTTGAACTCAGGCTGCAGGGCTTCTTTGAAGCAGATCGCTTTGGCAGCGATGACGTGCTCCAGCGGGCCGCCCTGGGCGCCTGGGAATACGGCGGAGTTGAGCTTCTTCTCGATCTCGGCGTTGGCGCGCGCCAGGATCAGGCCACCACGTGGACCGCGCAGGGTCTTGTGGGTAGTAGTGGTTACTACGTCAGCGAATGGAACCGGGTTCGGGTAGACGCCAGCGGCGACCAGACCGGCTACGTGAGCCATGTCCACGAACAGGTACGCGCCAACCTTGTCGGCGATTGCGCGGAAACGTGGGAAGTCGAGGATCTGCGAGTAGGCAGAGAAACCGGCCACGATCATTTTTGGCTTGTGCTCAACGGCCAGGCGCTCGACTTCGTCGTAGTCGATCAGGCCATTGGCATCGATACCGTACTGAACGGCGTTGTACAGCTTGCCGGAGGAGGAAACGCTGGCGCCGTGGGTCAGGTGACCGCCGTGGGCCAGGCTCATGCCCAGGATGGTGTCGCCGCCTTGCAGCAGGGCCAGGTACACGGCGCTGTTGGCTTGGGAACCGGCGTGTGGCTGGACGTTGGCGTAATCGGCGCCGAACAGTTCCTTGGCACGGTCGATAGCCAGTTGCTCAACCACGTCGACGTACTCGCAACCACCGTAGTAGCGCTTGCCTGGGTAGCCTTCGGCGTACTTGTTGGTCAGAACCGAACCTTGAGCCTCCATCACCGCAGGGCTGGTGTAGTTTTCCGAAGCGATCAGCTCAATGTGCTCTTCCTGGCGCACGGCTTCTTGCTCCATGGCGGCGAAGAGATCGGCGTCGTACTTGGCAATAGTCAAATCACGGCTGAACATGGCGGTCCTCAAGGATCGGGGGCAGAAAAGGAAGGCATTCTAACCCAATGGGTTTTAGATGGCATATGAAAGGACATCATGTCGCGGACAAGTGGGGCTCATCCAGGGATGGGCGGTGCCTGTACTGGCCCCACTGGGCTTCAGTCGAACATGAACAGCGCGTCGTTACTGAACTGCGCCTCAAACCGATTCGCCGGCATCGGCCGCCCAAACAGATACCCCTGCACCTCATCGCAACCATGCTCACGCAGGAAATCCAGCTGCTCATGGGTTTCCACGCCTTCGGCGATCACCGCCAGGTTGAGGCTGTGGGCCATGGCGATAATCGCGCGGGCAATTTGCGCGTCCTGCTCGCCGGACGGCAGGCCGTCGACAAAGGTGCGGTCGATCTTCAACACATCGATGGGGAATTGCTTGAGGTAGTTGAGTGACGAATAACCGGTGCCGAAGTCGTCCACCGCAATGCTCAGGCCCAGGTTTTTCAGGCTGGCGAGGATCTGCATGGCCTCGTTGACTTCGCGCATCAGGATACTTTCGGTCAGCTCCAGCTCCAGGCACGCCGGCGGCAGGCCGGTGTCCTTGAGAATGGTCGCGATGCGCTCACCCAACTGCCCATCGGAGAATTGGCGCGCCGAGATGTTCACCGAGACTTTCGGCACGCGCACCTTGTTCTGGTGCCAGGTCTTTAGCTGGCGACAGGCTTCCGCGATCACCCAGTCGCCCACGTCCACCACCAGCCCCAACTCTTCCAGCACCGGAATGAAATCCCCCGGCGGCACCAGCCCGCGACGTGGGTGACGCCAGCGCAGCAAGGCTTCCGCGCCGGTCAGGCGCTTGCCGTCGCCGCTGAACTGCGGTTGGTAATACAGCACGAATTCGTTCTGGTCCAAGGCATGGCGCAGGTCGCTTTCCAGCTCCAGGCGCTCCAGGGCGCTGGCGTTCATGTCCGCCTGGTAGAACTGGAAGTTGTTCTTGCCGCGTTCCTTGGCGTGGTACATCGCCGTGTCGGCGTTTTTCATCAGTTGGCTCAGTTCGTTGCCGTCCTGCGGGCTCAAGGCGATGCCGATACTGGCGGTCACAAAGAACTCGCGGCCCTCCAGCACAAATGGCTTCACCAGGCTCGCCAGGATCTGCTCGGCCACGGTAATTGCGCGGTTCAGCGCCATCTCGCGGCTCACCCGTGGTTGCAGCAGCAAGGTGAACTCGTCGCCGCCCATGCGTGCCACGGTGTCGTCTTCGGCCACGCAGCCCAGCAGGCGGGTCGCCATTTCCTTGAGCATGCGGTCGCCGGCGGCGTGGCCCAGGGAATCGTTGATCGGCTTGAAGCGGTCGAGGTCGAGGAACATCAGCACCACCCACGACTTCTGCCGCTCGGCCGACTGCAACGCGGTGTGCAGGCGGTCCTGAAACAGCGTGCGGTTGGGCAGGTGGGTCAGGGCGTCGTAATACGCCAGGCGGTGGATGCGCTGTTCGCTGGCCTTGCGCTCGCTGATATCGCTGAAGAAACACACGTAGCTGGCCAGGTCGCCTTCATCGTCGAACACGGCAGTAATGCCGACCCAGGCCGGGTAATGCTCGCCATTGCGGCGCTTGAGCCACACTTCACCTTCCCAGGTGCTGTGCTGATGCAGCTGCTTGAGCACGTAACGCAGGTGGGCTTCCTGCTGTTCATCCACCGTGAGCATGTTCGGCAACTGGTCGAGCACGTCCGCCACGGCATAGCCGCTGACCCGGCTGAACGCCTCGTTGGCCTGCACGATATAGCCCGCAGGGTCGGTAATGAGGATTGCGGAGGTGGAGTGCTCGAATACCGTGGCCGCCATGCGCAGGTCTTTTTCGGCGCGGCGTTGCTGGCTGATATCACGGCCCACGCCGAGGATGCCTTCAAACGCGCCGTGCTCGTCCCACACCAGCACCAGGCGCAGCTCGATCGGCACTTTGCGGCCATCGGCGCGCAGGCAGTCGAACAGGAACATCTGGGTTTGTACGTCATCACGCAGCGTGTTCAACGCTACGGGATCGCCCAGCGCGCGGCTGACCTGTTCCATCAGGCTGTAAATGCCGGTCAACTGCTGCGGGTTGGCGATGATCGACTGCCAGCCGTTCTTGAACACCCAGTCCACGTCATAACCCAGTACGGTATTCACCGAAGGGCTGATGTAGTTGAGGGCCAGCTGGCTGTCGGTGGAGCAGATCACGTCGCTGATGCTTTCAGCCAGCATGCGGTAGCGCTGTTCGCTGTCACGCAGGGATTCGCTGGCTTCGATCTGGTCGGTAATGTCCTTGGCCACGCCGATGATCCGCGTGACCACTGCGGTTTTGTCGCGGGCCAGGGCCTGCTCGCGGATATCAAAGCGCCGCCACTGGTTATTGCGATGACGAAAGCGCAGCTGGCATTGCAGCTGGGTGGTGTAGCCGACTTCGCGCTGTTGCTGGCGCAAGTCGTGGTAATACTCGGCATCCTCGGGGTGCAGCAGGATTTCCCAGAAGTACTCGCCCATTTGCTGCAGTTCGGCCTTGTTGTAGCCGAGGGTATGGCCCAAGTGGTGGTTGCTGAAAATCATGCGCTGGCTGATCACGTCCTGCACATACAGGTGATCGGGCACGGTGCGCACCACGTCCGACCAGAAACTCTCGCGCTCCACCAGCGACAACTCGATCAACTTGCGGCTGGTGATATCGCTGATGCTGAGGATCACGGCCTTGAAGTCGTCCTGCTGCTCCGGCAGACGCATCACCAGCCATAGGTACTGATCGTTGCCGGCGACGTCATTGAGCTGGATTTCCAGCTCCAGCTGTTTTTGCTGGGTCAGCACCGCCTCAAGCACTTGATAGCCGATAGCGGTGGCGTTGCGTGGGCAATCATCGATCAGGCGTTCCCAGGCTTCCTCGCATGAGCCCACGTTCAGAAGGCGCACGGCCACCTGGTTGACTTCGGTAATGCGCAATTCCTTAAGCAGTTGCTGGCGTTCTGCGGCGTTGTTGTGCAACCAGGCTTTTAGTTGCTCGCGGGTCTGCATGTGGGTTTTGTCAAAAAACGCCTTGAGCCCCGACAGGTCCAACACGCACAGGGCCACGCCAGTGCCTTCGAAAATATCCTGATAACGTCGGCGGCCCTCATGCACCTGGCGCTGGCGGCGGCGCATGTTCAGCAAGACGATCAGCGGGATCAGCGAGAACGCGAGGCCCAGCAGGCATTTGCCGATAAACGCCGGCAGCAGTTGCTCCAGCACCGCGCTGCGGTCGAACAGCCCGCGCAATTGCCAGTCGCTTTTACTCAAGGGCGTGACCAGTACGCTTTTGTTCAATTCATCCGGCGTCAACGCCGTGGCCCATTGTGCCGGCATGCCATTGTCACGGCTGACCACACGGTGGTTCAGACGGTTCTCGATGGCCCACATCGGGCGCTGGCCCTGACCGTCCTGGCGGGTGAGGTTGCTCAGGTAGGTGGGTGCCAGGCGCAAGGCCCAGTACATTTTCGAGCCGCCACTGGGCTGCTGCAGCAACAGATAGATCAGGGTGCCGTCGGCGTTGTTGCTCAGGTAATAAGGTTGCGAGTGGCTGCGCTGCACCAGTTCTTCGAGCCAGGCGCGGTCCTGGCTGTCTTTGGCGCTGTCACTGATCAGCGCGCCGCTGGGGGCGAGCAGGGCAAAACTGCGCAGCTCCGGCAGCGAACGCTGCAAAGTGCGCATCAGCGCTTGTTGCTGTTCGTCGTTGCGCGGCGGCTCGACCATCGGCAGCAGGTTAAGGGCGATTTTCGCGCTCAGGGCCATATTCAGGCTGATTTGTTCAGCCAGGTCGGCACTGTAGTCGATGGTGTATTGCTGCTGGTTTTTCTGGTTTTGCTGCAGTTGGTCCAGCAGTTGCCAGAACAACAACGCCAGCAGCACCAGCACCAGCATCGCCAACGCGCCTTTAAAAGTGCCGTGCAGGGGCGCGCCCGGCGCTATATGAGCGGCGCGCAAGGGCGTAGGCGGCGTGACTTTGGACAAGCTGTGATCCTGCGGTTTGGCTGGACTGGCGCGCGACGTGCACTATAAGCCGGACGCCCGGAGGGCGGCTAGCATGCCTTGCCTTGTGGCAAAGTGCCAGCCCCGCCTGGCTGGACTGCCCAAGCGCATTCAGGTAGCTTTGCCGGTTACGCGGGGGCGTTCCAGCCCCAGACATTCAGGCTTTTTCCGCTCGCAGGCATTGATGATAGTCAACGGCCCGCGCGGCGCATGGCCTGGCACGGGCTTCGCCCGCTTAATTCATCAGTCACTGACGCTAGGTTCACCATGGCTCAATACGTCTTCACCATGCATCGGCTGGGAAAAGTTGTTCCGCCGAAGCGGGAAATCCTGAAAAACATTTCGCTGTCCTTCTTCCCCGGCGCCAAGATCGGCGTGCTCGGCCTCAACGGTTCGGGTAAGTCCACGCTGCTGAAAATCATGGCCGGCGTCGACACCGAGTTCGAAGGCGAAGCCCGCCCGATGCCCGAACTGAACATCGGCTACCTGCCGCAAGAGCCGATCCTGGACCCGACCAAGACCGTGCGTGAAGTGGTCGAAGAAGCGGTGGCCGTGATCAAGAACGCCCAGGCCCGCCTGGACGAGGTCTACGCCGCCTACGCCGATGAAGATGCCGACTTCGACAAACTGGCCGCCGAACAGGCCAAGCTCGAAGCCATCCTGCAGGCTGGCGACGGCCACAACCTGGAGCGCCAGCTGGAAGTCGCCGCCGACGCGCTGCGTTTGCCGGCGTGGGACGCCAAGGTCGAATTCCTCTCCGGCGGTGAAAAACGCCGTGTGGCCCTGTGCCGCCTGCTGCTGTCGGCTCCCGACATGCTGCTGCTCGACGAACCGACCAACCACTTGGACGCCGATTCCGTCGCCTGGCTGGAGCACTTCCTGCACGATTTCCCGGGCACCGTGGTAGCGATCACGCACGACCGCTACTTCCTCGACAACGTCGCCGGCTGGATCCTCGAGCTCGACCGTGGCGCCGGTATCCCTTACGAGGGCAACTACTCCGGTTGGCTGGAAGCCAAGTCCGACCGTCTGGCCGCCGAATCCAAGCAGCAATCGGCCCATGAAAAAGCCATGAAGGAAGAACTGGAGTGGGTGCGCAAAGGCGCCAAGGCCCGCCAGTCCAAATCCAAGGCACGTCTGCAACGCTTTGAAGAAATGCAGTCGCAGGAATTCCAGAAGCGCAGCGAAACCAACGAGATCTACATCCCGGCCGGCCCGCGCCTGGGTGACAAGGTCATCGAATTCAAGAATGTCTGCAAAGGCTATGGCGACCGCGTGCTGATCGACAACCTGTCGTTCTCCATGCCAAAAGGCGCGATCGTCGGCGTTATCGGTGGTAACGGTGCGGGTAAATCCACACTGTTCCGCATGCTGATGGGCAAGGAAACCCCGGACTCGGGCAGCATCGAAATCGGTGAAACCGTGCAGCTGGCGTGTGTGGACCAGAGCCGCGAAGACCTCGACGGCAGCAAAACGGTATTCCAGCAAGTTTCCGAAGGTTCTGACCAGATCCGCATCGGCAACTATGAGATCCCGTCGCGTACCTACGTCGGCCGTTTCAACTTCAAGGGCGGCGATCAGCAGAAGTTCGTCAAGGACCTGTCCGGTGGTGAGCGCGGTCGCTTGCACCTGGCCCTCACCCTGAAAGAAGGCGGCAACGTGTTGCTGCTCGACGAACCGTCCAACGACCTCGACGTTGAAACCCTGCGTTCCCTGGAAGAAGCCCTGCTGGACTTCCCGGGCGCTGCCATTGTGATCTCTCACGATCGGTGGTTCCTTGACCGCGTCGCGACGCACATCCTGGCCTACGAGGATGACTCCCAAGCGGTGTTCTTCGAGGGTAACTACACCGAGTACGAAGCGGACCGTAAAAAGCGTTTGGGCGATGCTGCTGCCCAGCCGCACCGTGTACGGCACAAAAAACTGGCCTGATTCGGGTTGGTTTGAAAAAGCGGAGCCTTCGGGCTCCGTTTTTTTTGCGCGTTTTTCCAATGAGACCGAGGTGGATCCATTCGCGAGCAAGCCCGCTCCCACATTCGACCGCTTTTCAAATTGGAAACCCGATCAAATGTGGGAGCTGGTTTAACAGTTGGTGCATGCTCTGAGTTGAAATCCCTCTCATGGTGCAAAAAACCCATTAATTTATATCCAATGCACCATTTAAATTCACAAAGGCGACATTTTGCGCTTTTCAGGTGCAACATGAGTTGCTAAGGTCCGGCTCAATCTCATTTAAAAACAATCAATTTGCCGAGACTTCTCCATGATCGAATCTGTCGAATCCTTCCTTTCGCGCCTCAAGAAACGCGACTCCGACCAGCCGGAATTCCACCAGGCCGTAGAAGAAGTCCTGCGCAGCCTCTGGCCGTTTCTTGAAGCCAACCCTCACTACCTGAGCTCGGGCATTCTGGAGCGCATCTGCGAGCCGGAACGCGCGATCACTTTTCGGGTGTCGTGGGTGGATGATCACGGCAAGGTTCAGGTCAATCGCGGGTTCCGCATCCAGATGAACAGCGCCATCGGCCCCTATAAAGGCGGCCTGCGTTTTCACCCGTCGGTGAACCTGGGCGTGCTCAAATTCCTCGCCTTCGAACAAACCTTCAAAAACTCCCTGACCTCGTTGCCCATGGGCGGCGGTAAAGGCGGCTCGGACTTCGACCCCAAGGGCAAGAGCGACGCCGAAGTGATGCGCTTCTGCCAGGCGTTCATGAGTGAGCTGTACCGCCACATCGGCGCCGACGTTGACGTGCCGGCCGGCGATATCGGCGTGGGTGCGCGTGAAATCGGCTTTTTGTTTGGCCAATACAAGCGCCTGAGCAATCAGTTCACCTCGGTGCTGACCGGCAAAGGCATGACCTACGGCGGCAGCCTGATCCGCCCTGAAGCCACCGGCTTTGGCTGCGTGTACTTCGCTGAAGAAATGCTCAAGCGCAACGGCCAGCGGGTGGAAGGCAAACGTGTAGCCGTCTCGGGTTCCGGCAACGTCGCGCAGTACGCCGCGCGCAAAGTCATGGACCTGGGCGGCAAGGTGGTTTCCCTCTCCGACTCCGAAGGCACCTTGTACGCCGAAAGCGGTTTGACCGAGGCGCAATGGTCGGCGCTGCTGGAGCTGAAAAACGTGCAACGCGGGCGTATCAGTGAACTGGCCGAGCGTTTTGGCCTGGAGTTCCGCAAAGGCAAAACCCCTTGGGAGCTGGCTTGCGACATCGCCTTGCCCTGCGCGACCCAGAACGAACTCGATGCCGAAGCCGCCCGCACGCTGCTGCGCAACGGCTGCATCTGCGTGGCCGAAGGCGCCAACATGCCGACCACTTTGGAGGCTGTGGATATTTTTATCGAGGCGGGCATTCTGTTCGCGCCGGGCAAAGCTTCCAACGCCGGTGGCGTGGCCGTGAGTGGCCTGGAAATGTCGCAGAACGCCATGCGCCTGCTGTGGACCGCGGGCGAAGTCGACAGCAAGCTGCACGCCATCATGCAGTCGATCCATCACGCCTGCGTGCATTACGGCGAAGAAAATGGCCGGGTGAATTACGTGAAGGGCGCGAATATCGCGGGCTTTGTAAAAGTCGCCGATGCGATGTTGGCCCAAGGCATCGTCTAAACCTCGGGCTCCACACGCAGCACCTCGATTAACTGATCGCCGACGGGGCGCTTCCACAGCACCTCGTCGCCCACTTGGGCACCCAGCAATGCGCGACCCAGCGGTGAGCCCCAGTTGATCAGGTGGGCATTGGCATCGGCCTGGTCTTCACCGACCAGTTGAATGCGCTGCTGCTCGTCCTGCTCGTTGGCAAAGGTCACCCAGCTGCCGATCTGTACCTTATCGGTGGAGGTGGCCGGTGCTACCACTTGGGCGCTTTGCACGCGCTGGTTGAAGTAGCGCAAATCGCGCTCAAGGTCTGCCAGGCGTTGTTTATCGTCCTTGGCGGATTCGAGGCTGTGTTCCTGCTGCAACTGCGCAACCTTGGCTTGCAACTGCGCCAATCCTTGCGCGGTGAGGCGGTTGGGCTGCTCACTCACCTGGCGCTCCACCGGCTGATCGGCCTGGGCGGCAGCGTTGTCTTCGTTTACAAAAGCTCGGCTCATGGTGTTCTCCCTCTATGGAGGTTGGGCCATGGTCGCCGCGTTTTAGTTTCGATGGATGTCTGCAAACGACCTATTGCGCGCGATAGGCGCGGGCGGCGTCACGGTCTTTTTCCTGCTGCCAGGCGCGTTCACGGTCATCCCAGTGATTGTCCTTGTAGTCGCGCAACTCCTCGTTCTCGCGCATGGCCTTGCACTGGCGAAAGCCATCTTCCCAGCCTTCGGCGTATTCACGGTCCTTAAGATAGCGCGGCACATTCTTGCGAAACTCCCCACTGATCACGCCAGCCGCCTGGCGACCACTGCTGCAACCATCATCAAAGCCATCGGCAAAGGCCGGAGGATAGCCCTTGGCGATTAAATCCTGATGGGTGGACTGGCAACCCGACAACCACACTAGCGCACACAGCATTACCGCAGACCGCCACATGGCGTACTCCCTGGCCGCTTTACGGCTGATAGGGGAAGTCTAGTCAGGGATTTGTCGGGGAGGCGTGAAAGAGGGGTGAGAAATGTGTTGAGTTAAAGGGCCATCAACGACGATTCCCTTTAACTTGCAGGACGTTTCCTAGAGAATCGCTGGCCTATTGTGCCTTAGGGTTTGGGGCACTAGTCTCCTGGCTCCGCTGTGAAAACAGCGGCCGGGTTTAGCGACCCGAACCATCGAGACTCATCCTCTTTACACACTTGGCAGGCGGTTTTTATACCTGTCGATATCGTGTTATGGCGGCTGTGCGCGGGAGATCTTCGGATCTGCCGGGTGTCTAGGTGACCGGTTCGCTAACCTGCGTACAGCTGCCACCCTTTCATGTTTAGCGACGTGCTCTGGTGGTCCTTTATCTCACTTAGTAGGTACACCATGTCTAAAGTCGTCCCCGATCCACCCCTGTCCTCAATCACCACCCTCGGCGTCGTCACCTTTGGCGACTACGGCGAAAACCAAAAGCCGCTGTTCCGCATCAATGCCGGCATGCCGATCGACGAAGCGCTGGAACACGCCTCCACCCTGCTTTTTTACTCAAAGAAACTCGCCATGGAAGCCGCCATGGACGTGCGCGGCGAACAATACGCCTGGGCCGCGCATTACCTGTGTGAAATGGGCAAAGCCGTCGTCGATGACCTCACCCAAGCGATGACGCCCGCCGCCTAAAGCCAGGCGCAGCCCTGTGGCGAGGGATATACGCGGGCCAAATGTGGGAGCGGGCTTGCTCGCGAAAGCGGTGGGGCAGTCAATGCATCATTACCTGGGGGACCGCTTTCGCGAGCAAGCCCGCTCCCACATTGGATCTTCGCCGGGTCTCAAAGATCAGTAGTGATACCACTTCACTTCAAGCATCACTTCATTCACCGGCGTGGAAAGGTGGCTGTACTCGCGCTGGGCGCTCAAGCGCAGGCCCAGGTTGCGCGACAACTCCCACTGCTGGTTCAGGCTGATGCTGCGCCGTACTTCGCCATTGGTGAAGAAATCACCCTTGGCCTCAAGGCTCAGATTCCCCAGCGGGTTTTTCCACAGCACACCGGTGTTGAACCCTGCAGCCGGGGAGATGGCTTCGCTGAAGTCGTTGTTATGCTCCACACGCACGGTGCCGAGGGCAAAACCCAGCATGTCGTCGGTGAGTTGCCAGGTGCCGCCCGCGCCGCCGTTGACGTGGGCGACCAGGGTTTCGTCGTCGTGTTTGCCTGGCACGCGCTCCAGGCCGCCGGTCACTTGCCAGGACCACGGTTGCAACAGCGCGTTGCGCGGGGTCAGGGAGCGGATAGTAGCCAGGTCCAGTTGCTGCAGTTGCCAGTGGTTGCCTTCGTACTGGCGCAGTTTCATTTGCAAAATTTCAATCTGCGCGCCCAGCGGGAAGCCTTCGGCGTTGTCGTTGAGGTCGTGGTAGGCCATGCGCAGGCCGTATTCGCCGAAGGTTTTGCTGCCGCGGGTGCCGATGCCGGCTTGCCAGGTGCGCGACTCGTGGCCGTCTTCGGGCAGGCCGGGGCGTTCGATCTTGAGGTCGGGCGCCGGGTTCTGGTTGATCGCGCGCAGCAGTTCGAAGCTGCGTTGCGAGCGTTCGGTGTCGCGTTCCAGGCCATTGGCGCGGTAGCGGCCTAGGCGATAGGCGGCGTCGATGATCAGCGCCTGACGTTCGCGGGGCAGGGCTTTGAAGGCCGGTTCCTGCAATTGCTTCTGGTCATCGCTGATTTTCAGCACCCATTGCTGCTCATCGCTATCCAAGGGTTTGGCACGTTCCAGCAACTCGCGCTCGCGGGACGGGCGGTAGTCGATCTTCTCCACCAAACCCGCTTCTTTGACGGCTTTGACGGTGTCGGTCGGGATGGCCGTGAGCGGGAATTGCTCGGTCAGGCGCAGGCTCGGGCGCGCCACTTGCAGCAGCTCCAGCAGGCGATAAGAGCAGTTTTCATCGAAGAAGAAGTAATCGAACTGGATCTGCTTGAGCTCCCACACGTGCTCGACCATGCGCTTGGTCTCGACTTCGGTGAGGTTCAGGCGGTATTCCCACAGGTCGCGGTTTTCGAGGCTGCGGTACTCCGAGAGTTTTTCCTGGTACGGCACCAGTGCGAACAGGCCGGGGTAGCCGCCCATCAGGCCTTTCCAGGCGTAGAGGATGCTGTTGTCAGAGCCTTCGATATAGGCACCGAAGTTGATCGCGTAGCTGAGCAGCGCGGTGTTGTTGCTCTGCACGTCAGCCTGGTCGATACGCAGCAACGTGTGGCCGAACATCGACGACGGGCTGTTGAGGTAGGCCGCCGGGAAGATCATCACCGCGCTATGGGGCGCGACATCCTTGAACCATTGGGTAAATTCCTTGCACTCCAGCGCGGGCAAATCGGTCAGGTTCAACTGATTCTTGAGCCAACGGGTACGTGCGGGGTAAACGCATTGGGCGTGTTTTTCGCCGAGGCTGGCCGGGGCGTACAGCGCATCCACGGTGGCCTGCAGTTCCTGGTCCGGGTGGTGGGCGCCATCGGGGGCGAGGAAGAACTTTTTGTCGCTGACATAACTGCGCCAGCCTTTGAGCTTGTCGGCTTCGTAATGGCCCAAAGACAGCCAGAACGGATCGTTGGCCAGTTGCTGCAAACGTTGATCATCAATATGCGGCGCCGCGTACAGCGGGGCGCAGGCGAAGAGTGCCAGCCAGGCAAAGCGTTTGAGCATAAGGGCAACTTAAGTCGGAAGTAGTGAGACCCAAAGGGGAGGCGGGCTCAAAAATAGAACCAAAAATAAAACCAGAAAATAAAACCCGCGCCTCGAAAGGCGCGGGCAAGTCGAGCTTAAGCCTGGGTTGCGTATTTGGCCAGGCGGGTATCGCTTTTCAGTACAGCCAGGGTGTTGTTGTGCACGTCGTCGGCGGTCACGTCAGCTTTGCTGAAGATCTGCTGGAAGTGCTCGTGGGTCACGGCCGCGAAGTGCTCGCGATCTTCCGGTGCAACGCCCAGTACCACCGCGTAGGTGGTCAGCGCTTCGCCGTTGCCTTTGGCCATGTCTTCGGACAGCTCGTTCATCATGCCATTCATGGCAATCCAGGACTTGCCGCCGTAGGTCAGGGCGCTGTTGGTGCTGCAGCCGTTGGTGCCCGAGGTCATGCCGAAGGTGGCGTTACCCGAGGTGCCGTTGGTGGTGGAAGCGAGGAAGTGAGCTGGAGTACCGCGCTGGCCTTCGAACAACATGTTGCCCCAACCGCAGTTCGGGCCACCTGGTGCTTCAGCCATTGCATTGAGGGAGACGACGGTGAAGAGAGTACCAAGAAGGATCCGTTTCATAGCTTTGTTCTCTTTGTGTGCAAACCAATGGACAAGGGTTCAGGCGCATCGCAGCGCCCTAGGGGCCAGTTATTAGTCCAACCCGCGCAGTTTGGAGTTTAGGCACGTTCCCAGGGTTCCGTTATTTTTTATAAAACAATCGGTGTTGTTGTCGAGTGTGGCAGCGATTTTTTTGTAGGACGCACGCCGTGTCTATGCTTTCCCACAGGCTCACCTTGCCAGAGCGCGCAAGCGAGAGCCAGAATGCCGTCATCTGCCCCGCCTGATGTAAGGAAGCCCGATGCCTGATCCTGTTGCTGCCAGCTTGCGTCTAGCGCCCGAAGCGCTGACTCGCCCTTTCTCCGCTGAACAGTTCAGCTTCTCGACCACCAATGATTTGGAGCCCTTTCGCGGTGTGCTTGGCCAGGAACGCGCAGTAGAAGCGTTGCAGTTCGGTGTGGCGATGCCACGCCCCGGTTACAACGTGTTTGTCATGGGCGAGCCCGGTACTGGCCGCTTTTCGTTCGTCAAACGCTACCTGAAAGCCGAAGGCAAACGCCTGCAGACCCCGGCGGACTGGGTCTACGTCAACAATTTTGATGAGCCGCGCGAACCGCGCGCCCTGGAATTGCCGGGCGGCGCTGCGGCGGCGTTCATCGCCGATATCAACGGCTTGGTCGACAACCTTGTCGCCACGTTCCCGGCCGTGTTCGAACACCCGACCTATCAACAACGTAAAAGCGCCATCGACCGCGCCTTCAACCAGCGTTACGACAAGGCGTTGGACGTGATCGAGCGTCTGGCGCTGGAAAAAGACGTGGCGCTGTACCGCGACAGCTCCAACATCGCTTTCACGCCGATGCTCGACGGCAAGGCGCTGGACGAGGCCGAGTTTTCACAACTGCCGGAAGTTGATCGTGAGCGTTTCCACACGGATATTTCCGCGTTGGAAGAACGCCTTAACGAAGAACTGGCCAGCCTGCCGCAGTGGAAGCGTGAGTCCAACAACCAACTGCGTCAGTTCAACGAAGAAACCATCACCCTGGCCCTGCAACCTTTGCTGGCGCCCTTGTCGGAAAAATACGCAGAGAACGCAGGCGTTTGCGGTTACCTGCAAGCGATGCAGGTGTACCTGCTGAAAACCGTGGTCGAGCAATTGGTGGATGACGCCAAGACCGACGCCCAGGCGCGCAAGCTGCTCGAAGAGCAATATTGCCCAAGCCTGGTGGTGGGCCACTCGGTCAACGGCGGCGCGCCGGTGGTGTTTGAGCCGCACCCGACCTACGACAACCTGTTCGGCCGTATCGAATACAGCACCGACCAAGGCGCGCTCTACACCACCTATCGCCAGTTGCGCCCGGGTGCGTTGCACCGTGCCAATGGCGGTTTCCTGATCCTGGAAGCCGAAAAAATGCTCAGCGAGCCGTTTGTGTGGGATGCGCTCAAGCGTTCCTTGCAGTCGCGCAAGCTGAAGATGGAATCGCCGCTGGGTGAGCTGGGCCGCTTGGCCACCGTGACCCTCAACCCGCAGATGATCCCGTTGCAGGTCAAGGTCATCATCATTGGCTCGCGCCAGCTGTACTACGCGTTGCAGGACGCCGACCCGGACTTCCAGGAGATGTTCCGCGTGCTGGTGGACTTCGACGAAGACATCCCGATGGTCGACGAAAGCCTGGAACAGTTCGCCCAGTTGCTCAAAACCCGCACCTCGGAAGAAGGCATGGCGCCGTTGACCTCGGACGCGGTGGCGCGGCTGGCCACTTACAGCGCACGGCTGGCGGAACACCAGGGGCGCTTGTCGGCGCGCATTGGCGACTTGTTCCAACTGGTCAGCGAGGCGGACTTTATCCGCCATCTGGCGGGCGACGAGATGACCGATGCGGGCCATATCGAACGTGCGCTCAAGGCCAAGGCCACGCGCACCGGGCGTGTATCGGCGCGGATTCTCGACGACATGCTCGCCGGGGTCATCCTGATCGACACCGCCGGTGCTGCGGTGGGCAAGTGCAACGGGCTGACGGTGCTGGAAGTCGGCGATTCGGCCTTCGGCGTGCCGGCGCGGATTTCCGCCACGGTGTACCCGGGCGGCAGCGGCATTGTCGACATCGAACGCGAAGTTAACCTCGGTCAGCCGATCCACTCCAAGGGCGTGATGATCCTCACCGGTTACCTGGGCAGCCGTTATGCCCAGGAATTCCCGCTGGCGATCTCGGCGAGTATCGCCCTGGAGCAGTCCTACGGTTACGTGGACGGCGACAGTGCGTCGCTCGGCGAGGCGTGCACCTTGATTTCGGCCTTGTCGAAAACGCCGCTCAAGCAGTGCTTTGCCATCACCGGCTCGATCAACCAATTCGGTGAAGTGCAGGCGGTGGGCGGGGTCAACGAGAAGATCGAAGGCTTCTTCCGCCTCTGTGAAGCACGCGGCTTGACTGGCGAGCAGGGCGCAATCATCCCGCAAGCCAACGTGGCCACGTTGATGCTCGATGAGAAGGTGCTGCAAGCCGTGCGCGACGGGCAGTTCCATATCTATGCCGTGCGCCAGGCCGATGAGGCGTTGAGCCTTTTGGTGGGCGAGCCTGCCGGTGAGCCGGACGAAGAAGGGCAATTCCCCGAAGGCACGGTGAATGCGCGCGTGGTTGAGCGCTTGCGTGCGATTGCCGAGATGATCAGTGAGGACGATTTGAAAGAGGCGGAGAAGGAGCTGGCGCAGCAGGCGTTGGCCGAAGCCAAGCCAACCTGATCTTTCGTCGCAGTGCAGTCAATGTGGGAGCGGGCTTGCTCGCGAAGGCGGTGTGTCAGTCAGTATCAATGTGTCTGACCGACCGCATTCGCGAGCAAGCCCGCTCCCACATTGGATCAGCGGTGTATCTACAATATCGGTAAATTCGCCACTAAATTGACTCCATTCTCTGGGACCAACGCCCGTTGGTCCCTACAACCTTGGTTTGTACTGGTTTTCTTCTATTCTGACGTTTAGGGATATCCACAGGAGTCGCAGGATAGAGACAGCCTCGCCACGTGATTGAGGCTGAATACCGATCTACCGAGGGTCGCCGCCATGCCGCGCAACCTTTGCCTTACCCGCCAATGCCTGGGCCTGGTCACCCGTATCGAATGCTCCATTCGCCCTCTCGCGGGGGATAACGGGATGTGGACGTTGTTGTTTGCTGCCGGCATGACCGGCGAGCAGCCGTCTACCGTCAAGTCCCAAGGCCCGTTTCATGGGCCTTTTGTGGCCGAAACCATTCTGGGCTCCATCGTCGATAGCCTGACATTGCATGGCTATGCGCTGGCTGATGACCCGCAGATCTGGTGCCTGCACCTGCAGGCCCATCTGCGACAACTCAACGGCGGGCGCTCGCACCCGGTCAGCGATACCCACCACTGAGGGTTACTTGCCTTCGGGCTTATCCAGCTTGACCTCAAAACCGTATTGCACGGTGTCCAGGTCGGTGCGTTGGTAGCTTTCCAGGCTGGTCGGTTGACCGTAGAAGTAATGCACGTCAAACAGCGCCGTGCCGTATTCCTCGGCGCGGTGGCTCACGCCGAGGATTTCCTTGAGGTACTTGCCGCTGGCGTCCTTGGCGTAGAAGCGCCAGCTGTCGGCCGGGAATTCCTTTTGGTCGACGATCAGCGCGTTGTCCTTGAGCGACAGGCCTTTAGGCAGCTTGCTCGCATCCAGGGTTTTTTTCTCGATGGTGGCCAGAAACAGCGGCACCGAGCCCACCACGAAGGCCGGGGTTTCCGGGAACAGGTTGAGGTCGTAGGTGAGTGTGCCGCTGCCGGCGTTCAGCTCGAACGCTTCGGTGGGCAGTTCAATCGGCTCGCCGCGCTCGCCTTTTTCATCCGCCGTGAAGAAGGTGATGGGCGCGTCGCTGTTGTTGCGATCAGCACCGACCAGGTCGTCATTGAACGTGAACGGGTGGTCAAACACGATTTTCGCCGCGCTGGCGTCTTCGGTCGACTGGGTGATGGTCACGCTTTTTTTCAGCTGGTCCTCGGTCATGGCGGCGTCTTTAAGCCAGCTGGCGGCGCTGTCGTCATACACGGTGACCGGCATCGGCAGCGCTTGCACGCTGCTTTGCAGGCTGTTCTTGTCGAAGCGCTGCACCGGCAGGTCCAGGTCTTTGCGGGTGAGGGTGGCGGTGGAGAAGTCCAGGACATCGACCTGCAGCGTGTCGATCAGGCCATTGAAATACACCTTGGCATAATGGCTGCTCTGTTTGTGCTCGAAGGCTTTTTGCTCGTCGGTGAGTTGCTTTTCAAAGGCATCCGACCAGGCCTTCTGCTTTTGCATTTCGGCCAGTTGTTTCTCGTAGAACGCCACTTGCGCGGCATTTTCGTTGATCGAACCCGAGCGGGTCAGGTACTGCCCGGTGCTGTCGCGGGCCTGCACCAGCAAGGGGTTGGGCGATTCATCGCCGACTTCCGGCGCCAGCGGTTCGCTGTTGGTCAGTTCGATCTCGGCGTAGTTTTTCTCAAGCAACAGCAGGTTAAGGGTGATATTGCCTTCGGTGCGCTTGTGCCCCACGTCTTTTTTCGACAGGTCGAAGGTCAACACCTTGCCCGGCGCGACCACCTCAACCGAGCCTTTGAGGCTGACGGGCTGCGGCTGGCTCTTGTTGTCGGTCTCGACGCCTTCGATAAACGGGTAGGTGACGGTCAGGTCATCGGGGTTGGTCAGGTTGGAGCTGCTGGGGCTCAACTGGATACCCGGGTCGGTTTCCGACCATTCCGGCTGGAAGGGGATGACTTTATTGTTGCTCAAGGTCACCGACTGCCATTCCAGGCCGTGGGGAAAGGGGAATTGGTCGGGGCTGTTGAAGCTGAACGGGAACACCGGCTGCAAATCAGTCAGGTAGTCGGAATGCGAGGCTTTGCGCAGCACGAACAGGCCATTGATATAGGTGTCGACCAAGGCCTGGGGCGTGGGGTAATGCGTGAGCAGGGCCAAAGTGTCTTCGCCGTATTCGGCTTCGATAGGCTTGTTGGCGAGCTTGACCCGCGCCCGTTCCAGCAACAGCAGGGAGCCGCCGAGGTCGGCGATGGCGTCTCTGAGTTTGGGGTCTTGAATGCTGTCCAGCGATTGTTCGAACTTTGCGGTTTTCTCTTCGAGGGTGGCCTGCTTCTGCTCTTCTTTCGGGGAGCAGCCGCCAGCCATCAGCAACACCGCACACAGGCCAAGGGTGGCCAAAGGGGATCGCACATCCGTCATCTGAATCTTCCTGTCCGACATCATCGAGCCGAGTGAGAGGACTCGACACTAGCAGAAAAATTCTCTTACAGATGCCGTACAGATCAGTTTTCTCGTGGTTCCAGCTGTTTGAAGGCGGCTGGTATACTCGCGGCCATTTTTAGCCTGGCTGTGTGAGATCTGATGGAACGCTTTATCGAAAATACGATGTACGCCTCGCGCTGGCTGCTGGCGCCGATTTACCTGGGGCTTTCCCTGGGGCTGCTGATTCTGGCGCTGAAGTTCTTCCAGGAAATCATCCACGTTCTGCCCAACATCTTCACCATGCTGGAATCGGAAGTGATCCTGTTGCTGCTGTCGTTGATCGACATGGCCCTGGTCGGCGGCTTGCTGGTGATGGTGATGATCTCCGGCTACGAGAACTTCGTCTCGCAGCTGGATATCGATGAGAACAAAGAAAAGCTCAACTGGCTGGGCACCATGGACTCTTCGTCGCTGAAGATGAAAGTGGCGGCCTCCATCGTGGCGATTTCGTCCATCCACCTGCTGCGCATCTTCATGGACGCCAAGAACATCGATCCGCAGCATTTGATGTGGTACGTGATCATCCACATGACGTTCGTGATCTCGGCGTTCGCCATGGGCTACCTGGACAAGCTCACCAAGCACTGATGTGCAGCGCCGGCCTTACTGCTCGACGAAGTAGTAAGGCTGGCGGTTGATCGCCATTTCCTTGATCACCGTGACTTTCTCGCTCAGCTGCTCAGTGCGGTCCAGCAGCGCCACGTTGCCCGGTTTCGCCGTGAGGTAACTGCGCAGCTCGGCTTCGGTTTGCAGGATCGGCAAGTAAGCCTGCAGGTAGAACACGCTGGCCCCGGCGATGCGCTCGTTGGGCTGGAACAGCACCACGTCTTTGCCTTGTGCCTGGTAGGCCTGTACCTGGCTGATCACCGGCACAAACGACTGGCGCACGTCGGCTTTGGGGGCAAACCAGAAGGCAGCCGCCAGATAGCAGGCAATCGCCAGGGTGAAAACGCCGCCGATCACCTTGCGGTGGTAGCGATAAATCGCCGGTTTATTGGCTTTAAGCCACTCCAGCAACACCCCGGCATATTCGGCTGCCAGTACGGCGGCAGCGGGCGTGAGTGCCATCAGGTAAACCACACGCTTGCTCGACGCGAGGGTCAGCAGCGTGAACTGCGCCACCAGCCATACGCTGAAAAACAGGCGGTAACGGTTACGCACCAGGCTTTTGCGAAAGTGCCACAGGCCCAGGTACACCAGGATGTTCCACGGCAGGAAAGCCTCGGGCAGCTTGGCGATGTAGTAATAGAACGGCTCGTAATGCCCGGCCTCGACGAAGGAGCCGCTGAAGCGCCCGACGCTGTTGGTCCACAGCACCTCAGCCACCGACTGCATACCGCCGCGCTGGAACAGGAAGCCCAGCCATATCATCAGCGGCACCAACGCCAGCAAGGTGAACAGCGCCGGCTTGAGCCAGTCTCCAAGGCGCAGGCGTTTATCCATCAGGCTGGTGCTGAGCAAATACACAAAAATCACAATGCCCGGCATCGCCAGGCCGAGCACGCCTTTGCTCAAGGTGGCGATGACCATGCCGGCGGTAAACATCGCCCAGGCCCAACCGCTTGAGCCTTCGCGATCCGTCCGCACGGCCTGGTAAAACCCCAGCAGCGCGGTGGTCACGCCGAGGCTGAGCAACGAGTCCTCGCCCACGCCGCGCACATTGCCCCAATAACTGGCCATGGTCGCCAGGATCAGCGCGGCGCAGAACGCCAGGGTTTGCGGCCGCCCGAACTTGCGCAGCATGGTGTAAAACAGCATCACACTGAACAACCCGGCAAACGCCGACGCCAGGCGCACGGCCCAGGTGGTGCCACCAAACAGGCGAATCGCGCCAGCATCCAGCCACAGGCTCAGGGGTGGTTTTTCCAGAAAGGGTTCGCGAAACAGGCGCGGGATCACCCAGTCATTGTCCAGGTGCATGGCCATGGCGATCCCGGCGACGCGGGCTTCGGTGGAGCCTTGCAGCTCATGGCCGCCCAGGGCGAAAAAGAACAACAGACCAGCGAGAAGAAGGAGCAGCAGAGGAGCGGGACGCGTCATGGTTCTGGCTACCGAAGCAGGGGACCGCTCGGGGGAGCGGCCGTGTTGATCGGTCAGTATATGTATCCGTTTCTTAACATTTCGTGAACGAATGTGGGGTTTTTGTAAGGCTCGTTCAGCCGCGTATTCAGGGCAGTTTCAAGCTGGGCAATGCCGCTTTGCCTTGTGTGGTGAGTACCGGCTGCAATTGCGCCCAAGTGAAGCTCAAGTCGTTGTCGCAACCGTCGCCCGTGGCGCGTGTGGCGAGTTGCAGGCCTTGGGTGTTGAAGCTCAGGTCGAAGCTGTCGTAGTCGGTGATTGCCGGGCAACCTTCGTCGGTGCTGGTTTGTTTGGCCAGCCAGGCGCGGAACCTGGCAGGCAACTTCACGTGCCCGGAGTAGACGTCATACCATTGCTGTTGGCCACCGAGCCAGGTCCACGGGTCGACGCGCTCGCCGGTTTGCAGGTTCCAGGAGTGCAGGCCCCAACTGATGCCCCGCGCACCAGTGCCCGCCGCCCAGCGATAAAACTTTACCGTGATGAATTGCGACGACCAATAGGTTGGCTCTACGTCGATTTCACTGGTGTAGCCCGAGCCGTTTCGCCCGAGGTACTCACGGCGCTCCTGAAAGTAGTCCGCCTGAGCCTCATCGCTGACAGCCAGGGCAGCGAGTTGCTGGTTGATCTTCCGGATCGCCGGGCTGTCACCCGCGAGCTTGATCGTGACCTGTGCGCCTTGGGCCTTGAGCAGGTAAGGGTGGTTTTCGAAGCTTTTCTTCTCGGTCTTCACCGGCAACGGCGCGGCTTCCATGGGCGCGTTGTAGGCATCGCTGCCGCAGCCGTCGGTACTGATGCGTTTCAAGGCCAGTGGCAGCGAGTTGGCGTCTTTGGCTTTGCTCCAGGTGCCCGCGAGCGTATCGCCCTGGGGTTTGCCCAGCGTCCACAACCCGGTATCGCCAGCCTCCACCCACGGCGCGTTGTCGCCGGCCTGGGTCAGTTGGATCGGCGTGAGAATACGCTGGTAGTAGTAACTGCCCTGCTCGCCGTCGGCGCCGTTGAAACAGGCGGTGATGGCGGATTTGCCCAGCGTGCCCTGCCATACGCCCGTGAGGTCGGTGGCGTTGGCGAGTAAGGGCGTGAAGGCGAGGGCGATGACGGCGAGGGGCTTGAGCACGGGTATCTGACTTCCGGTTGTCTGATAAAGGCTGTCAGGGTAATGGCAAGTGTGCGGGGATTCCATAGGGCGAGGCGTTGTGAGGCGACTCGCCGGTTTCCAGGCACTCAAGCCTTTATCGGATCTGCTTGCCCACATTAAACCGAAGCAACATCAGCGCCGCATCACAGGCATCGCCGGCAAAGTGGCTTTTGCTGAACGCCTGGGCATTCACCGTGGCCCCATCGAGCAACATCATCATGTAGGTCGCGAGGGTTCTCGCGGTCTCGGGCGTGTGGTGACGGGCTATCTCGTGTTCTACCAGCGCATGCAGTTTGTGCTTGTAGTCCAGGGCGATCTCGCGGATGTCGGAGTGCTCCGGGAACTCGGCCACCGCGCGGCCGAACAGGCAGCCGGCGAAGCTGGTGGAGCAGAACCACTGCCCGCGCCAATCGAAGATCGAAATGATCTTTTCTTCCAGGCTGGGCTTTTCATCCATGCGCGCTTTCAATTGCTCGATCAGGTGCGCCGAGCGTTGCGTCAACACGGTTTTGACCAGGTCTTCCTTACCGTTGAAATTACGGTACATCGTCATTCTGGCGACGCCCGACGCTTCGATGATCCAGTCAACACCTACGGGGTGGAAACCGTGCTGGGAAAACAGGCTGGTAGCAGTGTCGACGACATGCTGCTTCTTCGATACGGACAACTCGGAACTCCAGGTTCAAGTAGTTGGGATGGGCGAAAACCGTAACATTATGATATAGACCAGTCTATCTCAGTCTCGATTCGGTGTTTCGCCCATATGTCGCAAAAACTCAGGTAAAGCTCACGGTATCCCCGCCGTCTACGGCCAGTACCGTGCCGCTGATCATCGGGTTGGTGGCCAGCAGCAGCGCCGCCGAGGCGATGTCTTCCGGGCGGGCGATGCGTTTGACCGGGAGTGCCTGGCTGCGTTGGCGCATTTTCTGTACCAGTGCTTCGGGGTGCATGCCGGTGTCGACAAACCCCGGGGACAGCACATTGACGCGCACCGGCGAGAGTTCGCTGGCCAGCCCACGGGCAAAGCCTTCGATACCGGCATTGACCGCGCTGATCAGTGCCGTCTGCGGCCCGGCGCGCTGGGCAAAACGCCCCGAGACCAGGGTCAGCGAACCATCCTCGTCAAAAGGGGCCAGCCGGGCAACGTGGTAAGCCGCCCAGAACTTGCTGTCGAAGATGCGCTGCGCATCCTCCAGCGCAACGCTGCGCACCGGGCCGAACGTCAGCGAGGCGGCGGTGACAATGATGTGCTTCCAGCGTGTGGGCCGGGCAAAAAAGCGTTCCAGCTCGGCCGGCTCGGTGACGTCCAGTGGCACGGTGGCAACCTCGGCGCCGATGTCGTGCGCCGCCTGGCTTAGCCGTGCGGCACTGCGCCCGGCCAGGGTGACCGTGGCACCTTGCTGGTGGAACAGTTTGGCGATGGCAAAGCCGATACCGGCGGAGCCGCCGATGACCAGAACCTGGGTGTTGGACTCAAGCGTAGGCATGGCGGTCTTCCTCCTGTGGCAAAGAGTTTGCGAGCGGGTAATCGAAAATCAACATCTCGCACAGCGCACGCAAGCGCGGGCGAAAGCCTGCGTGCAACGGATGTTCTCGCCAGCCGGGGAGCACGGATTCATCGGTAAAGGTGAGGATAAAACCCTGGTCGTAACCCAGCGAACGGTCGCCGCTGTCGGCAATCACCTCCACCGCGACCAGGCCGGGCACATGGCCGGGAAAGCCGTGCAGTTCCTGCAACAGCGTCGAGACGGCCGGGGCGTCGGGGCTTTTGAGCAAAACGATGCGCTTATACATGGAGGTTCTCCCATTCGATCAAGTTGCTCAGGCGCGGGCCGCTGTCGAACTCGCACACCACGGTATCGCCGTGGCTAAGGTGGATGCCGGCGTCGGCGCTGTTGCGATCGGCGCCCATATAGAGGTAGATCAGCGTGCCGGGCAGACGCAGTGAGGGGTGCTGCCACAGGGTGTCGAACAGGTCATCGGCGTCATAACACAGGCACGAAAGGCCGGTGCTGAAACGCTGTTCCCAGTGCAGGTCGCCCGCGCGGTAGATGGAGGTGGTGCCCCTGATCAAGTCGGGCAGCGGCTGCCAATACAGCAGGTGGGAAATGGCGCTGGGCTGCAGCTTGGCGTAGGCCAGGTAGTTGCGCTTGGATTTGGCCAGGGCGATATCGGTAAGGTCATTGCCGAAGGTGTAGCCGATATAGTCCGGACGGCCGTTGTCGGCCACCAGAAACAGCGCCACCACTTCCGCCTCTTCACACGCCGACAGCGCGCCGCGACTCATGCGCAGCACGTCGCCGCTGCGCTTGAGCGTGTCGGCAAAGCCCTTGATAAAAAACGCCGGGCGCTCGTCGCTTTCCGGTGGTTGCGCAACTTTGCTCTGGTGGGTCAAGCCAAAGCCGCACACCACGCCCTGGCGCGGGTCGGGCGGCAGCAGGCATGGCAGCAGCTCAAAGCCAGCAAGGTCGGTAACCGTCAACGGCGCTGGCGAGTGTTCGCGCAGATACGCCAGTGGCCCACCGGGGAATTCGCGCGCCGGTGTGTCGCGCAACAGGGCATACAGATCGGATACCGGGTAGAGGCTGTACTGCCCCGTGGCGCTGGGGCTGGTGACATAGCGCTGGCCGTCCCGCACGCATTCAAAAATGATCGACATGGGCAAGCTCCTAGAGGGTCTTGATTTCAAGCAGGGCGGGTTTGCCGTGGGTTTGCATATAGGCCAGGCAGTCGGCGATTTTTTCCTGAATCGCCGCCGGGGTGTCGGCGCTGCCGGGGCTATAGAGGTCAAAGGTTTTCGCCAGGGCGACAAAATCCACTTCGTTTTCAAGGAAGCTGGTGCCCAGGTTGGACAGGTCGCTGGGCCGCTGGCGCAGGTCGGCAATGCGTTCGGCGTGTTGCTTGGAATTGAGGTAGAGGCGGTTATTGATCACCAGCACCAGCAAGGGAATGTCGTAGGCCGACAAGGTCCACAGGGCGCTCGGGGTATAGAGCAAGTCGCCATCGGATTGCAGGTTGACGCTCAGCCGGCCCGTGCCTTTATGGGCGACCGCCGCGCCGATGGCTGCACCCAGGCCATAACCCAGCCCGGCGCCGCCGCTCATGCCGATATAGGCTTCGCTGCGATCAATAGGCCAGAGCTGACGCACCAGGGTGTCGATGGTCACGCTGCCGGTGTTGGTGAGTACCCAACGCTGGTGCCCGATGGCTTCGTGGATGGCGATCAGCGCCTGGGCGATGGTCAGGCCATCGGCCGGTTGGATGACCTGGGCAAGCAACGCTTGGCGGCGCACCTGCTTGTGCGCCGTAATGCGCGCGACGCGTTCGTCCACCAAAGCGCGTGTCGTGCTATCGCGCTGTTCGGCGGATGCCTGCACCGCCTCGGCAATACGCGCGATGGAAGCGACCACATTGGCGTGCAGGGCCAGGTCGGCGCACACCAGTTTCTGGCTGTCGGCCACCCAACTGCTGATGAGCAGCGAGTGGGTACCCAAGGTGGCGATGTACAAACCTGAGTGGGGTTTCTGCCCCGAGTTGGCCAGCAGGCCATACAGGTCCTGGACTTCCAGGGCCAATAGAAAGTCGCATTCGCCCAGCAGGTGCGCATCATGGTCCTGGAACACCAGTGGGTGAGTGTTGGGCACGTTATAGCGGCCATTGCGGGAAATCACCGCCGCACCGGTGAGGCTGGCGATGCCCAGCAGCTGCTCGGCCTGCTGATCGTCGAGTGCGGCGTAGTCGATGGCGATGACGGGGTGCTGCGCGCTCATTAATTGGGTAACCAGTTCGGCCAATTGCTGATTGTCCAGCGCCGGCAAGCGTTCCGGACGCACCGGCCCGGCTGGCAGCGAGAGCCCGTTTGCCAATGACTCTTCCTGAACCGCACTGTCGATGGCTACATAACACGGGGCATGGGGCTCGGCGGCGCAGAGTTTGAGCGCGCGTTGCACCGACTCCAGGGTGGCGGCCTGGGACACCGGCATGTCCGTCCATTTGGTGTAGCCCGAGAGAATTTTATCGATGCTCTGGGATGTATGGATCCAGTCGATCCACGGGCGCCGCAGGGCTGCATCAATCGGGCCGTTGCCGCCCAATACCAGCAACGGCACGCGGTCGCACCAAGCGTTGAAGATGGCCATGCTCGCGTGCTGCAAACCGATATTGGCATGCACCAATACCGCCATGTGCTTGCCGCTGGCCTTGTAATAACCGTGGGCCATGGCCACCGAGATTTCTTCATGGCAGCACATCAGGATGGCCGGCACGGCAGGGTCGGGGTGATGCACCAGCGAGTCATGAATGCCGCGAAATGATGCGCCGGGGTTGAAGCAGACGTACTCGATGCCCTGGTTGATCAACAGATCCACAAGCAAATCGGAAAAATACTTCATCGCGCACGCTCCATGTGGTGGGGCAAATAGGTGTGTTGGTCTGCGCCGATGGCGCAACGGTACGGCAGTACGTGGGCGGTCAGCCGCCCGCCAAGGCCCGGTTGCATGTGGGCTGGCAAGTGAATGGCGTTGTGTTGCCGGTCTATCGCCGGCATGGGGTCGAGCAGGTGGTCGTCGAAGAAACGGTCGTGCTGGCCGGCCTCTACACCGATAAAGCCGTCAAAGGCCGCCAGCAGTGCGCGGTGGGCGGCAATCAGCGGGCCGACTTCAGCGACCTGCACGCCCAGGTAAACCGGCAAGCCCCAGCGGCGGCATTGCTCGAGCATTTTTGCGCTGCTGAGCAAGCCGCCGCATTTGGCAATGCGCAGGTTCACCGCATCCAGCGCCTGGTGTTGCCAGGCGCGTTCCAGGCTCAGAGCCGAGGTGACCGACTCGTCGAGCATGATCGGCACGCCATGCTTGAGGCGCGCCTGGTGGTAATCCTCCAGGCTGCCACGCGGCAACGGCTCCTCGAACAACGCCACGCCGAGCTCGCGAAACTGCGCGGCGCTGCTGTGCAGTTGCGCAGTTGACCAGCTCATGTTCGGGTCGACATACAGCGCCAGGTTCGGCGCCAGCGCCTTGATGCTGCCCAGGCGCTCTTTATTGGCCTGGGCATCGCCGGCCAGTTTGAGCTTGAGCGAGCGCAACGGTTTGCGCTGTTCGAGGAACGCCTGCACCGGTTGCGACAGGTCGAGCACCTGGGTGATGTTGACCTGGGCGGGCAGGGCGCGGCGTGCTGTTGTGGGTGCCTCGGTGATGCGCAGCAGGTAGGCGGACAGGGGCAGGCCGGCCTGTTGCGCGAGGGCGTCGAGCAGCGCCATCTCCACCAGGCAGCGGGTATTGTTGCCCAGGCTTGCATCGGCCTCGCCGGGCAGGCCGTGCTCATAAAGCGCACGGCCTCGGTCGATCGGGTCGCCGCTGGCCAAGGCTTTTGCCAGGTGCGCGAAGTCAAGGCTGCGCAGTTGGGCCAGCACCGACTCGCAGTCTTCGCCGGTCACGTAGCGGCGCGGCGCGCATTCACCGATCCCGGTGAAAGCACCGAGCGTCCAACTGAGCACCACACTGTCTGACGTGTGGCGTTGGTGGGCGCCATGCACGAACGGGTTGGCCATGGGCTGACGCACGAGGTAGACCTCAGGCGGCGTCATAGGCGTAGCGTCCGTTGGCTTTGACGAAGTCGGCGGTGAACTGCACGACCTGACCCATGGCCGGGGTAAAAAACAGGTAGTGCTTGTCCTGATTCACCAGCAGGGTCGAGCCGTCGCGGCACAGGCGCTGGAAGTGGCCGACGGTGGCATTAACGTCCACCAGCGGGTCTTTATTGGCGCAGATAAACAGGCTGGGCGCGTCGATAGGGCGGGCGTCGGCCGCCAGGTAAACCTTCTCCAGGGCCAGCAACTTCTTGCGTTCGCGATGCTGCAGGTGAGTGGTTGCCAGCGCGTCGTTACGGATAAATTCGACCAGGTGCGGGTTGGCCGTGAAGTCTTCGGCGTCGAGCCCCGAATCCCACAGGCTGTGCCGGTCGTCCAGGTCGATACTGGCGCGCTCCTGTTCACTTAAACGGTCGTGCATCTTGCCCAGCCACGCCGAGCAGATCACCAGATTGTCATAGGGCAATTGCGCGTAGCTGCTGCTTGCGATGGCCGCCAGCACCGACCCGCCCAGGCAGTGGCCGAACAGGCACAGCGGAATGTCGTCGGGCACTTCACGGCGAATGTGTTCGATGGCTGCCGCTGCATCTGCGTGCAGCGTGCGCACATCCGGGAAGCCATGTTTCTGGCCGCTGCTGATGCCGCAGCCTTCGCGGTCGAGGGCGTAAAACGCGATGCCCAGGTTGGCGAAGGCATTGCCCACCGACCATAGCCAGCCAGCGTGGCTCTGCAGGCCATGAAAATACAAAATGGCCCCTTGCGGCCGCTGCGGGCGCCAGGCGTGCAGGGCCATGCGCCGGTCTGCCTGAGCCAGGTGGTGAACTTCACGCGCAATGCTGTGTGCAAACAAGTGCATATTCATGAGTGCCTCTCAAGATCAGAATTGCTGGATGCCCAGCAGGGACAGGTCCGGTTGGAAGGGCTTGTATTTGATCTGCAGGGTTTTCCTCGCGGCCTTCTCGCGCTCGATGGCCATGGAGATCGCGTTGCCGGGCACCGTGATGACCTTGATCTGCCCCAGACGCTTGCTGGAGCGCTTGGACTCGTACTCGATATTGATCGCCTGCAGGTGCCCGTCGAGCAGTTGGCTGAGGGACTGCGACTCGCCGCACGACGCGCCGCCGGCCTCGATGGCGACGGCGTAGTAAGGGGTTTCGTGCCAGACCGGCGCGCACAGGTACAGCCCGGCATTGGGAATGCCGCACATCTGCACCGCTTCGTGCAGCTGGGTCTCGGTGATCTTTTCGCCGGTGAAGGAATGCATGACGCCGTTGCGCCGGCTGAAACTGATACGCGGCACGCCGCGGTAGTAGCCGTGCACGCGGTAGATATCGCCGGTGTACATGCGGACCATGCCGTTGCCCTGCCACATGACCAGGTGGTATTCGTCGCCTTCTTTGAGTTGGTCCAGGGCAACGGTTTCCGGTTGTGCCTGGTCGCGTACCAGTGCATCCATGTCCACCGACACGGGGATGAACTCAAAGAACGCCTGGTCCACCGCCAATGGTTGGCTGTCCTGGTCATCGTCGACTGGCAAGGTCACCACGCCTTCGGTACCGCACGACATGAAGGGCAGCACCTTGGCCTGCCCCATGATCCGCTCCAGCTGCGGCTTGTAGAGTTTGGCCGACGCCGCCGTCCAACAACTGAAGCGCTCAAGCCCCGGCCATACGTCGGTCAGTGACACCCCGTCAGCGGCGAGCACCGTCTCCAGCCGTCGCGCGGCAGCCGGGTCGGCGGCGCGCAGGAGGCTGCCGGTGTGGGCGCCGTCATGCAGGTCACGCAGCAGACGCTCGCGGTTTTCCAGCAGGCTGTGGTGCAGGGAGAGCAGGGTGCTGGGGTTGATGGCGGTGAGCAGCCTTACGTCTTCGCCCAAGGTCCACAGCAGCCGCGCGTACATCTTCTGTTCATGGCTGGCATCTTGGGTCGGCGTGAACCACGGGGCTTCGTACCAGGGCGGGTTCCAGTCGCCGCTGCCGATTCGCGGGTGGCGGTTGCTGATGGCCTGGTAGGGCAGGCCTTCTACGTATTCGTTACTCGGGTCACGCACGGTCTGGGTGTCCAGCGTGGCCCAGGGGTTGGCATGCAGCGCCGGGTAGTCATGGCCAAAAAAGCCCCACATGGCCTGGATGGCGGGCACCCGGTACTGGCGGATCCAGTGCAGCGTGTACGGAATGCGTTTGGACTGGCCGGTGGTGCCGCTGGTCTTGAGCCAGCGCACCACCGGGCTGCAGCTGAGTATCCCGCCTTTTTGCTGGCCTTCACGCACCAGGATTTCGCGGAACCCTTCGTAGGTCATGACCGGGATGTTGGTGCGGGTGATGCGGCCGTTGCAGTGGCTGACCTGAAAGCCGTTCTCCTTCCAGAACAGCGATTTCTGGCACACCGAAATGATGTCCTCAAGCACGTGTTCCTGCGTTTTGAGGGGTTTGTCGAGCCTTTCCAAATAGTTCGCTTGCGCTTGGGCGCATTCAGCTTTGAAGGTCGGCACCCTGCGTTCCCAATGGCCGATCCAAGAGTCCATCTTGCCCATGCGTTCGTCCTCGATCACGTGAAAGGAAAGAGAGACTGGTATGTCTCTGTTGTGAGTGTTTAGTCTCTCGAAATTTATGTGTCAATATGTTTCTTGTTATTGGATCCAATCATTCGGTTTGTATGACGAGATTAATCAAACCTTGTTTTTTGTGATCAAATTACTGTTATTAAAGGATTTTTATGTGTGTTTCGAGGGTGTCCTTTCGATGGGGAGGCAAAAATTAAATTTTATTTATTGAAATTTTGTGTTGACGGAGAAGCGTTAATTTGAAAATTATGTAGAACGATCAGTATCACAAGGAGAGCGATTCCATGGTTTCCAGGATCACGTTGGGTACTCAAGGGCTGCGTGTTGGCCGCATCGGCCTTGGCTGCATGGGCATGAGCCAGTGGTATGGCGCCACCGATGACAACGAATCGGTGCGCACCTTGCACCGAGCGTTGGAACTGGGCGTGGACTTCTTCGATTCGGCTGAGGCGTATGGGCCGTTTACCAATGAGCGGCTATTGCAGCGCGCATTTGCCGGTCGGCGGGAAGAGGTGGTGATTGCCACCAAGTTTGGCTTTCGCATCGTCGACGGCCAGATCGTTGGCGTCGACAGCTCCGAAGGCAATCTGCAAAAAGTCGTTGAGGCCTCCCTCAAACGGCTGGGCACCGACCACATCGATGTGCTGTATCAGCACCGGCTCGATCCCACCATTCCCATCGAAGAGGTGGTAGGCGCGATGGGGCGCCTGGTTGAGCAGGGCAAGGTCAAATACCTGGGTTTGTGTGAGGTGGGGACAAGCACGATCAAGCGCGCCCATAACACTCACCCGATATCCGTGGTGCAGGGCGAGTACTCGCTGTGGGAGCGCAATGTCGAGCAAGAGATCTTGCCGCTGCTGCACAACCTGGGCATCGGCTACGTCGCGTTCTGCCCCTTGGGCCGCGGGTTTCTGACCGGCAAGGCCGCCAGCGCCGCCCACTACGACGCCAATGACTTCCGCCAGCAGGACCCGCGTTTTCGCGAAGAAAACTTCACCGCCAATACCTTTCTGACCGAGTCGATCCTGGCGCTGGCCGGCTCCTGGTCGATGACGCCTGCGCAACTGGCGCTGGCCTGGCTGCTGACGCGCAGCCCGCACCTGGCGGTGATCCCCGGCACCAAGCGTGTGGCCTACCTGGAAGAAAACGTCGCCGCCGACGACTGCGCGCTCAGCGACGAACAGCTACAGGCGATCGAGGCCTTGCTGGGGCAGTGGGCAGTTGCCGGTGAACGTTACGAACAGCGAATGATGCAGTTCATCGACCGCTAGGCACTGCCAGGGAGGCCAGCCATGCAATCGCACCGCTTGCTCGACGAAACGGAACAGCGCTTTCACCAGAACTTTTTGCAACGTAACGGCAACACGCAGGTGACCTCGTTGCTGACGGTGCCTGGGTGTGTGGGCCCTGTGCAGGCGCGCAAAGCGTTCGCGCAATTGGTGGCGGAGTACCCGTTTCTGCACCAGAAGATTGTGCCGGTGGGCAGCGACCGGTACGGGTTCGTACCGGTCGACAATCACGTGCAGTCGTCGACCGGCACACCACCACCTTCGCGGCGTACCGATGTGTTGCTCAAGCTTGAATTGAACCGCTTGCTGGGGGATCAAGAGGGCTGGCGCGCATTAGTGGTTGCCGATGCCGAGATCAACCAGACCCATATTCTGCTGACGCGTAACCATGCGATCTCCGACGGCTACAGCACCGCCAGGCTGGTCAACAGCCTGGCCGGTTACCTGGCCGCGACGCCCGCGAGCCCTGATAGCCGGGTGTCACAGGCGTTCCATATCCGCCTGAAGTATTGGCGCGGGTCACCGCTTGAGACGGGTAAAGCCAGCTACGCCGATTTTGTCCAGTTGCAGGTCAGCCGCCAGGCCGCAGGACGCCTGGATCAACTGCGTGCGGCATCTGGCTTCACCACCAACGCTATATGGGGCGGGGTGCTGGCGCACAGTTATCTCAACTATGCGGATGTGCCGGCGTTCGATTTGTTCACCGCGTATTCATTGCGAGAGCCTGGCAGCCATGGCCATCCGCTGACCAAGGCCTGCCTGATCGACGTGCGCAGAACCACCTTTGCACGGCAAAACCCAGGCGTGCTCGGCTGCATTGAGCGCTATGCGCAGGCGGTCGCCGAGGGCCGCGCGGAACTGGGCGCACCCCCGACCAGTGCGGCCAACGACAGCCCGCGGCCCGCGCTGGCCTTTACCAATACCGGGCCGCTGGACCGCTTCTTGACTCACCCCGCGCCGGCTGTGCTCGGCTTTTCGACCCTGGTGAACCGCTCCGGCGGCAACTACGACTTCGTCCTGCACCTGGGCAGATTCAATGGCAACTGGCATGCGGCGCTGGCGTTCAGTTCGCTGAAAGTCGAGCGCGCTACGGCACTGGCATTCAAGGCGCAGATCGAGGCGACCCTGGAGTCGCTGCCGACTGCGCTACACACCTCCTGAGGAATTGATAATGGATACTTCCAGTCATAAGAAGTTGACCCTGTTCGCCACCTGCCTTGGCTTTGTGGTGGTGCTGCTCGATGTGAGCGTGGTCAACGTGGCCCTTGAAAGCTTCAAGGCCGAGTTCGCCACCGACGTGCTGCAGCTGCAATGGATCGTCAACGCCTACACGCTGTTGTTTGCCTCGTTTCTGCTCACCGGCGGCGCGCTGGGTGACCGGTTTGGCCACAAGAAAATCTTCCTGTGGGGCTATGCGGTCTTTACCTTGGCCTCGCTCGGCTGCGGCCTGGCGGACACCTTGCCGGCGCTGATCGGTTTTCGCGCGCTGCAAGGCATTGGCGCGGCACTGTTGGTGCCCACTTCGCTGGCGCTGGTGCGAATTACCTTTGAGGTGCCCGCCGAACGCAGCAAGGCCATTGCCTTGTGGGCGGGCGTCGCCGGTATCGCGCTGGCCGCCGGCCCGGTGGTGGGTGGTTTGCTGATTGGGGTGTTCGGCTGGCGCAGCATCTTTTTCATCAACCTGCCCATTGGCCTGATCGGCATCGTGCTGTGCCTGATCAATGCGCCACGTATCCCGGCCAATCACAAAGGCGGTTTCGATTTGTGGGGGCAGTTGCTGGCATTGTTTACCTTGGCCAACTTGACCTACGCGGTGATCGAGCTGGGCCGCCAGAACGGTGTCGATCTGCGCGTTGCGGTGCATGCCGTGTGCTTTGTCGGCGGCCTGCTCGGGTTTTTGTGGGTCGAGTCGCGCACGGCCCGGCCGATGGTGCCGCTCGCGGTGTTCAACAACGCGGCGTTCAGCCTGGCCTCGATACTGGGCGTGATCGTCAACTTCGTGTTCTACGGGCTGATTTTCGTGTTCAGCATCTTTTTACAGCAGGTCAATCACTACTCGGTGATCAATACCGGGCTGGCCTTTATCCCCATGACCGGCGTGCTGTTTTTCGGCAATCAGCTGGCTGCCCGCTGGCTGCCGAAGTTGGGTGAGCGGCGCCTGCTGGCGCTGGGCCTGGCCATCGCGCTGCTCGGCGTGGTGGCACTGACGCCATTCGTGGGGGGCGCGCCATACGCCAACATCGCCGTGCAAATGTTTGTGATCGGCTTCGGTATTTCACTCACGGTGCCGACCCTGACCGCCACTGCCGTCAACCACGTCAGCAGTGACAAGTCCGGCGTGGCCTCGGCCATCGTCAATGCCTCGCGCCAAGTGGGTGGCCTGATCGGAGTGGCCATCTTCAGCCTGTTGATCAACGTGACCGATGCAGCCCAGTTCGGCCACGGGTTCGCCCAAGTTATCGCCTTGTCCGCGCTGCTGTTGGCCGCAGGCTGGGCGTTGACGCTCGTGTTGTTGCGCAAGCAACCCCTGGCCGCGCAATCGGCCGCCTGAAGCAGTGCTCAATAAACCCTGGAAGCAATGGAGATTGAACATGCAAGCAGTCATGAAGACCGAGGCAAATTCCGGCTATGCGCCGCGCCAACTGGATGCCCAGCAAATCCTGGATTTTCGGGCTAATGGGTGGATGAAACTGGAAAATGTGATCAACGCCGAGACGGTGCAGATGTTGCTCCAGGAGGCCAAGACCCGCATGGGCGAGGTGGCGCGCACGGTCGACCGCAACGACCCGGGCAAGCAGATCGAGAATGCCTACCGCTGGTATGCGCGCTGGGATGAAGTCTCCAGTACTTGCCCGCAGATCAAGGCGCTCAGCCATTCGCCGCAGTTGGCCAGCATTGCTTCGCAACTGGTGGGCGAGGAAGTGCGGTTCTATTCCGACCACGTGTTCGCCAAGAACCCCGAGTCCGAGGCCGGTGGCGACACACCTTGGCACCAGGACTTTCCCCACCACCCGCTGGATCGGCAGGGCGCGTTGAATATCTGGATTGCACTGGTCGACCTGACGCCGGAAATGGGCACCATGCAGTTTCTCAGCCGCAGCCATCGGGCGGGCATGCTGGGGCGTTACTTCAACCGCCGCGATAACGTGACCTTGCTCGACGAGCACCCGTGGGTGCTGGACGAGTTCGAGATGTCGCCGCCGATTGCACTCAAGGCCGGCGATGCCACCGTGCACGACATGAACGTGATCCATGCGGCGCCCGCCAACAGCTCCAATGTGCCGCGCTGGGTGTATTCCACCCTGTGGCTGCCGGTGTCGGCGCGCTACACCGGCGCCTCGAACCATCGCACCGACCCGCTTGGGCTGACGCTCGACATGCCGATGGAGCACCCCAAGTTTCCCGTTATCCCGACCCGTTGACAGCCGTGTACTCCGGCCGGCGCTTGCCGGTCGGCGTTCTATTACGTGAGGGGAACTGCACATGCCACATGTCTATCTTGAGTACACCGCCGGGGTGGCTGACGAGGTTGATTTCAAAAGTGCCTGCCAGCGTCTGCATCGAACACTGGTCGAGGTGTCGGGGTTGCGACTGGACCTGGTCAAAACCCGCCTGGTCAGCTACGACCACGCGTTCGTTGGCGATTGTGACGAGCGCCAGCATTTCATCCACCTCAACGTCTCCACGGTGACCGGCAAGGCCGGTGACGATGAGCAGCGACGCGCGCTCAGCACGGCGCTGCTCGAAGTGATGGCCGATATCTTCGCGCCTGCGCTGCTGCGACATAAGGTTGATCTGTCGGTGCAAGTCACCGAGGTTCCGGCCAGTGGTTATGTGCGCAAGCGATCGGCGACCTTACTGCCGTGAAAACTAGGTAAATAACCAATGCCGTTATTCACAAGCGTGTTCCGTCGGAGTCAGTTCGATGGAAAGTTTTTTATAACCTTATGTCGTAACAGTATTGGTCTTTGAGATTTTTGCGATGTACTAATCGCTGCGTAATCACGCCGGGATCCAGAGAGATCAAGCCGTTCTCATGCCAGGCTGTCACACCACTTGGAACATAATCAGGACGGTGGCTCATGGATGATCAACAGATAATAGAAGAAATAAGAGAGTGGTTTACCAGTTGCCTGGGGTGTGCGGCCGGGCGACGGGAGTTCAGTAAAAATCGTTATATGTTGGCGGTTGCGCGGACCACGCAAGATGTCAGGGATAGTTTTGAGGCGTATGTACGCGCCCTTGAAGCTCGAGAAGTAGTGGCCTGTTTGATCATTTGCCCGACCACCCACCCTGAGCAGGGCCAATACAGCGTGGCCCAGGAAGTACGGCGCCTGTCGGCGCTGTTCAGCCCGCTCAGTGAGTTCTCTGCCGAAGCATTGGCGACCGGCCATGCGCTGAATAAAAAGCTCTACCTGACGTGCCCGGTGACCAATGCCAAGGTGTTGTTCGAAGACTTTGATGCAGTGGCGTTCTGTCCGCAATCCGATGACCTGAACGACGAACTTTATGACCCTTTGATGTCAGCGCCGATTCCGGCGGTTAACTTCAACTCGGATGTTTATGCCTTTTCAATGTTCTGTCGCGACATGAGCGTGCAGAAGTTCAAGCGCGAAGTCTATGAGTTGACCCCTGCAGAGCGCGGCCAACTTTACGAAGTGGTGTTACATGGTTGGCAGCGTATTGCCGAAAAAACCTTGGGTAACTACATCGCCATGACCGATGTTCAAAAGTGCCCGGTGTACTTGCATGACAATAATCGGTACTGGTTCGCCAACCATCAGGACCCGGCGTTTGCCGAATCGGTAAAGGCCTTGTACCGGCACGATATGCCGTTGATCTACGTGCCGAAGATATTTTGTGAATGGGAACAATATTTCGCCAGCGGGCGTATCCCGGACTTCAGCGAAACGGCCACGCCTGGCAGCCAGCACCTGGATACAGCTGAAACGACTCTTGAGGCCATTTGAAATGAGCAAGGACGCGATTATTTCCGGCAAAAAGTGGGTGTTTATCGGTTTTGGCTCGATCACCAAGGCGACCCTCGGGCTGCTGGTGAGCGCGCGTACATTCGAGCTTTCATCGGTGGTGGTGATCGCGCCGCAGATCGAGCAGCACCAGCCCTTTGTTGACCTCGGCGTGAGCTTTATCGACGTGGCGCTCACGCCCGAAAACCTTGGCGGCGTGTTACGCGATGTGGTCCGCCAGGGGGATTTCATCGTCAACCTGTCGGTGAATGTGAGCAGCGCCGACCTGATCCGCTTTGCCCATGCCCACGGCGCGCTGTACCTCGACACCTGCATTGAACCCTGGGCCGGTACCTACAACGAACCGAGCCTGAGCACCTCGCAGCGTTCCAACTACGCGTTGCGCGACCAATTGCTGTCGCTAAGAAGTGAGCTGGGCCCAGGCCCGACAGCGGTGGTGACCCATGGCGCGAACCCGGGCCTGGTGTCGCACTTCGTCAAATCGGCCTTGCTGCAGCTCGCGGCAAAACTCGACGTCAGCGTGCCCGACGGCCAAGAGGGTGTGGCCTGGGGCGAGCTGGCGATGGCACTGAACGTCAAGGTGATCCACATTGCCGAGCGCGACACTCAGCGCTCGTCACGTATCAAAACCGACGACGAGTTCGTCAACACCTGGTCCGTCGACGGCTTCGTCAGCGAAGCCGGGCAGCCTGCCGAACTGGGCTGGGGCTCCCACGAGAAAACCTGGCCGCCGTTCGCCCATCATCATCAGTTCGGCTCCAATAACGCCATTTACCTGGAGCGCCCCGGCGCCTCGGTGTCGGTGAAAACCTGGACGCCCAACGGCGGCCCCTGCACCGGCCTGCTGATTACCCACAATGAAGCCATCTCGTTGCCCGACTTTCTGACCGTCAAAGTGGGCGATACGCTGCTATACCGGCCCACCGTGCATTACGCCTATCACCCCTGCGACGATGCGCTGCTATCGGTGCACGAATATGTCGGCCGAGGCTGGAAGCTCCAGGATACCAAGCGGATCATGAACGACGAGATTGCCCCCGGTGGCGTCGATGCACTGGGCGTTTTGCTCATGGGGCACGCCCTGAATGCCTACTGGTACGGCTCGATCCTGAGCATCGACGAGGCGCGCCAGATTGCCCCGTTCAACACCGCCACCAGCCTGCAAGTGGCCGCTGGCGTGTACTCGGGTATTCTCTGGGCCATCGAAAACCCCAACCGTGGCATCGTCGAGCCGGAACAGATGGACCACCAACGCGTGCTGGAAATTGCTCTACCCTTCCTTGGCAGCCTGCAAGGCATCCAGACCGACTGGACGCCGCTGGACACCATCAATGCCCTGTTCCACAAGCCCGAAGGTGAATTGTGCCCGTGGCAGTTCGAACACTTTACGGCGGTTTAAACAAGGCCTGTCACCCATGGAAAGCCCGAGCATCGAATACACCGACAAACAGCGCTGGTTTGCCCTGACCAAGATCAACACCCTCTCGGCACTCTCGCAGATCGTGCAGATCGGCACCGTCACGCCACTGCTGTCGCTGTCGCTGGAACAGCAAGGCGTGGAGCCGGCCAAAATCGGCGTGATCGTCAGCGCCTCGTGGCTGGCGATCCTGCTGCTGTACAAATGGGTGCCGCGCCTGCTCGCCCACCTGGGGCTGGTCAAGACCAACCTCCTCAGTGCGCTGCTCACCGTTGGCGCGCTGATCGGCATGACCCTGACCCACCACCTGGGGCTGATTTTTGCGCTGAATTTTGTCCTCGGTATCGGCCTGATCCTGCGCTGGATCGCCTGCGACACCTGGATCGTCGCCGTAGCCTCCAAAGACGAACGCGGCCGCGCCATCGGCGTACACGAAACCCTCATGGGCCTGGGCATCGCCGTCGGCCCGCTGCTACTGGTGGTCTTCGGCGTCGGCAGCGCCGCGCCATACTACGCCTGCGCCGCCATCGTCCTGCTCTCCGGCCTACTGGCACTCACCCTCAAACCCTACGACACCCAACCACAAACCCCAGCAGAAAAACGCCACGGCAAATTATTCAGCCTAATCCCCACCGCCCTCTGCGGTGCATTTATCGCCGGCTTCGCCGAAACCTCATCCGTATCATTCCTGGCCGGCTACAGCCTCTCGGCCGGCTACCTCCTCACCGCCGCAACCCTGCTGATCTCCGTCTTCGGCATCGGCGGCACCCTGCTGCAACTGCCCATCGGCTGGATGGCCGACCGCAGCTCCTACAAAATCGGCCAATTGGTCTGCGGGTTGGTCCTGCTGCTAGGCACCCTCGCCATCCCATTCAGCCAGCCGCTTCCCTGGCTGGCGACGCTTATCGTATTCCTGTGGGGCGGCGCGATTGGCGGCATGAACACCCTGGCGGTGATTGAGGCGGGGGATCGGGTGGGGGAGCATCAGGTTTCTACGGCGATGACGGCGATTGCGATGTTTTATACGTTGGGGAGCGTGTTGGGGCCGATTGCGACGGGGGTGGTGGTTTCTTACGTGAGTGGGCATGGGTTGATGATAGCGGTGGGGGTGGTGGGGGTGGTTTTTGTGGGGATGTTGGTGTTGCGTAGAGATCCGGTGCGAGCGTGATTGGGGGGGATTTCAGGTACAAAAAAGACGTCTGTGGACGTCTTTTTTGTTGCGGTGGTAGGGCGGGGTTACCTGTGGACATTGGGTTCAGACCGGGTTTATTTCGAGTGCGCGAAAGTACGCCGAGGACTGAAGATTCTTAAGGCCGAGTTGCTGCGTAGCGACTCGGCCTTTTGATTTTTGCTACTGCGGGGACGGTGATGTGTCGGTCGTGGGGTGCAGTACGGACAACACCCGCTCTATCAGTAACTCACCCAGCACGATTAGTTGTTGACTACCCAAGAGCTTCTGACGGTTTTCGCCTTCGAGTTCGAAGGCCAGGTCAGTGGTGATAGCGTTCAGCGAGGCCAGGGTTTCGCTGGCTTGAATCAGGAGGGTTTCGGGGTCGATGTTTTGAGCGACCGTGAAAAGGCTCGCTGGGGGATTGGGGGTGATTTTTTTCATGGCGCAAACTCCTTGATTGGTGGAGTCGCCAGGCATCGCTGCTAAACGAAGGGGGTGGCGACTGTACGCGGGTTAGCAGACCAGGAATCAAGGAACCCAGCGCACCCGAAAGTGCCCCACGCACAGCCGCCATAACGTAGTCCAGCAGATGCTGAACGGATGGTGGCGTTGCAGGCCTTGATATTAACCGAGCTGCTAAACCCGGTCGCTGATTTTGCAGCGACGGGAGGAGGTTAGCCGGGTAGGAGGAGTGGGAACAGTTCACCAATGGCGCGATATCTTGAAGGAAAAATCCGAAGGTCCGCTGGCTGGGCTTTTCAGACCTCAGAAACAACGAAACCTGCACTGGGCGGGTTTTGTTGATGCTTCGAATTGGTGGGCCGGGGTAAGTTAAACGTGTTCAGTAAGTTATTGATTTATAATATTAATATAAGCTTTGATTTTTAGTTGGGATACCAATCGGAATACCGTGCAACGCTACACCGCATCTGATCATTCGAGTGCATTGGACGAGCTAGCTGCCTCGGATGCAGAGTCGTGTTGGATTCGTACTAATAATAAAGCCTGCGTTCCTAACTATAGAATGTCGAGGACTGAAATATACAGGCCAAACTTGATGTCGCTTATGTGGGGCGCCTTGAATCGCTTGATCTTACTGCTCTTAAAGAATAGCAATAAATCAGTTTGGGGGGGCAGAAAATCGTCGTTATGGCTCCCTACGAAAAAAACCATTAGCTCACGATGATAAGGGATGTCTTGGGAGTTGTTGTAATCGGAGAATCGTCATCTATTCTCGAGTCACCGAGACCCTACCATGCGGAGCGGAATGCCGCAAATTAGATTGCGCGACTTGTACAGGCTGAACAATATCAGGAAAGTTATCTCCTTAGCATTTTCTGAGGTCTTCTGGTCTTGTGGCTAAGAGGGTAAAGGTCCGTGAGAGTATCTTAAAGTTGGCGTTATGTCCTCTCTCGGTGACCGGTGTCTGGCGCAAAGCTAATATTGTTCACACTTCCGCGATCGAGGCAAGTCGTAGAGTTGTCTACAAAAATTAATCACTACAAGGCGGGATGGAATTCCCCTGACGCAGATGCTCGAACTTTCTCGGGGTCGTAATTAAAGAACTATAAGACTTGGATCGATCATATCCCTGTGTGAATGTACCGCGACGCATCTCTCAAAAGCGTACTGGATATCTGGTGCAGTACATGAAGCCACAGGCTTAAATGAAGGTCTAAGCTCAGTTTTGAAGTGAACGGCACGGGCCAATGGGCAGGATTCTAGAAACGGCATTCTAGTTTTTTTTGAGTCCGGCTTTTGATAAGAATTCAAGAGAGATTTACGCTAATCTGGAATTTCGTTTGCCCCATCGACTACTATCGGTATAGAGGGTGATAATGAGGTTGTTGACAAAGTTGTGTTTGAATGATAAATATGGCTATTTGCTATCATTTGTTCGACGGCCATCATCGAAGAATCGATGGCGGTAGCTAGTCTCCCATTATCGGATGGAATCATGCTTGAGTCACTGAGAGTTAGGAACTTAAGAAGCCTTAAAGACACCGGCAAGATAGAGCTTAAACCTCTGACAATTCTTCTTGGCGAGAATAGCTGCGGAAAAAGCACGTTTTTGAGAACTTTTCCTCTACTTAGGCAAAGTGCTGAGTCGAGTACTCGTAGCTCTATATTGTGGTTCGGGAAATACGTCGATTTCGGTGATTTCGATGAGGCGTTAATTAGAGAGCGCGGAGCAAAGGAGATTTCATTTGAGTTTGGTCTAAAGGTCCCGTCTGGAATTTTCTATAATCCATCCAGGTATATTTCTCGCTCGAAGGTTCATTTTGAGTCTAAGCTGGATATAAACTTGCGTCTTGCTTCTCTGGGTAAAGACGGACTGACTCGTACTGCAGGTCTAGATGTCGATATCGATGGGAATATATTGAGGATAGATATTTCAGAGTCCGGAAAGGTGTCTGGAATTGATATCAATGGAAGAAGTTATCAGGATTACTGCGAATCCTTCGACTACCAGTCGGCCTCCAAGATTTTCCCTATGATTCGCCCAAAGCAAGGTGCTACCAAAGAACGTATGTACGGTTCGTGGTGGCATGGTGTTAGTAGTCCAAAAGTAAGCGAGCGACTAATAAGCATACTTTCCAGGTTTGCGCACAAGCGCACCGGGCAAGAAAAACTGGATCTTTGGATTCACATCGCACGCATTGGAAGTGACGAGGATATGTTTACGGGCTTCAAGGCCTTGGGCGGCACCGTAACGTGGAAAAATAGAACTGCATCGGTGACCATAGAAGACGAAGTGTATATTGAATATCGGGATCTCTTGCTGCTTAGCAAAATACCCCTGCTGCTTCATAATCTTGATGAGATTCTAGACTATACTTTTCGTAGGGTAAGTTATATAGAGCCAATAAGGGCGTCGGCGCAACGCTATTATCGCTCGCAAGATCTTTCTGTTGCTGAGTTGGATTCGAAGGGCGAGAATTTAGCAATGTTCGTCCGGAACCTTTCAGATAAGGATCGTACGTCACTGGAAAGTTGGACTATGTCAGAGTTGGGGCTGAAGATTTCGGCTACATACGATGGCGGGCATGTAAGCCTTCGTTTGACTTTTGCACAGTCTAATCAAACCTATAACCTAGCAGATATGGGGTTCGGATTCTCTCAAGTCATACCGATCTTAGTTCAATTGTGGGCTATCCTTAATAAGGGCTCTAGGCCGCAGTTGGCAATTTATTCGGTGCCTTATATATGTGTGATCGAGCAGCCTGAGCTTCATTTGCATCCTCGTTTCCAAGCGCGACTGGCAGAGATACTTGTTAGAGCTGCGCAGACGGCAAAAAAAAGCGATGCTAAGTTATTCATAATACTTGAAACGCATAGCGAAGTTATAATAAATAAGATAGGTTTGATGACTGCTGAGGATAAAGTCTCTAAGGATGATTCAAGTATTGTACTATTTTCGAAGTCGTCCAATACCTCCAATACGACGGTCGATTTCAGTCAGTATGACGAGAGCGGTTCGCTTTTGAATTGGCCGTTTGGGTTCTTTGACTTCGAGGTGTAATGTGTTAATCCATCTTGATGAATCCATTATGGCTATTGGAGGTGACCCCTCTCAAGATATCGTCGACTCGCTTGAGGATATTGCTGCGATTGTTAGGGCCGGCACACATTTAGTTACTGGTAATATTGCCACTCTTAGATATCTTACCGGCCTAGAGTTTCTAGGAACCTCTGCCCGCATGGCATTCAAAGGGCTGGCTAATAGATACGCGCAGTTTGCATCGGCAAAGCAGCTGGTAACAACCTACGCCGAAATTGTGATTTCGGGGCTACGGCCTTGTTTGAGTCGGCGCGGCAGTGTTTCTGTGATATCTATTCCACTGAGTCAAGTGAAAAGTTTGTGTTTGAGAAGCCCAACCGAAATAATCTATGAGGAGATTCAGGATGACTTTATCTACGAAATTATTTCGCGATGGTATTTGCGTGCCAATGTTAGTCCTGGATTGTTAAATAGGAATTACCGTCCGGTTCATGGTGGTGGTGGGCGAACGCACGCTGTCTACTCATCAGCCCAGAATCGGAATGATCAATTTTGTTTGTGTGTCACGGATTCGGATAAGAAATTTCCAACTGACGAGGCTGGTCCGACAAGTACGGGGGTTAGAGGGGTAGATCAGCCAAATCAGGTCTTGTCTCATCATTTGGACTTGGACTTTCATGAAATCGAAAATCTGGTCCCCTTGAGTTTTTTGAAGGAAAAGTGTACTTCGCCAACTTCTCAGGGAATTGCTGAGAAGATTAATAGCGCAGATGCTGCTGGCTATCCAGAGGCTAAGCTGTACTGGGACTATAAGAAGGGATTCTCGCTTGCTAAGCTGAAGCAGCTGGACGGAGGGTGGGAATACTGGAAGGCGGCATTTGGGCTCGCGGAAATGACTTGTACTAACGCATGTACGCCCCAAAAATGTACGTGTGAGATCCTGGAGCCTTGGCCGGAGAAGAGAGTTGTAAAGGACCAAATTCATGCGGTCGTCGAAATGGATCCGACGGAGTGTGAAGTGCTTACTGCATTATGGTCTACGATTGGTGGAACACTGATAAGCTGGAGTGTTTCGGCCGTTCCAAAGTCAGCCTGATGTTGCACTATTAGCCAATCAGGGGTGACAACTTTCGCTGATTATTAGTTGGGTTTGCAAGTTGTTCTCATTTGTAGAGGGGGCTTTCACTCCTAACTATAAGTCCATATGGATGGTTGTTGTCACTGAAAAGCCGGATTAGCAGCTTTTGTATGTTTTTCTTATTAGTGTGGAGGTCTGGAGGCTAAATGTATTGCACCGGTGTTTTTCGAGCAAGTTCATCCGTAATAGGAAGTCCGCGCTTAGATAGATGAAGGCGGGCAAGTGAGCCTGGAGGGCGACCTATTCACGACTCGAGCGTTAGATCAACATTTCTCGGTCGTTCCCTAAGCGTTTCCAGACCAATAGAGCGGTGAGCTGATAGTAATACCGGGTGGCGGCGGAGTGGTCTTTCAGGTGCTGAGTGAGAAACCAGCGCACATGCTTGAGCTGCCAGGTCCAGGGATTGTCTCGTTGCCATCGCTGTTGAATCGCTGCTTGCATGATTCGGGCTTGGCGTAGGTGGCGATGCTGGGTGCACTTCGAGCCGGTCAGGATGCCGCTCAGGAACAGCTCCATATCGAAGGGCTTGTTCATGCCCGACCTCCAATGTAGGCCGACATCACATCTATCCGGTTATGCCCGAGTTCAAGGCTGATCTGTTGGCGCGCTTGCTGATCAAGGTTGTGGTCAATGCGATAGCAGTGACCGTCATTGACCGGTGCAGAGTGTCCAGTGATCTGCTCGTAACGCTCGCAGGCGTAGGCCGCTCGCAGTTCATGAAAACCCTTCATTCCGTGTTCATGCAGCGTTTCGCGGGCGGGGAGCACGGTCTGTTGCAGGAGTGCGGCGTAGCTTTCGTCGTGGGACAGCAAGTTGCGGCTGCCAGTCGGCGACACATTACGGGCTAACTGCAGTGCCGCCTTCACCGCTTCATTGGCCACTACCCATCGCTGTGCTGAAGTCCCTGTAGTGGAAAGGGGCAGATTTATTTGTTTTGAACCAAGGTGCGCCGAGGACTGAAGATTCTTAAGGCCGAGTTGCTGAATAGCGACTCGGCCTTTTGATTTTTGCTACAGCGGGGACGATGACGTGTCGTTCGTGGGGTGCAGTATGACCAACACCCGCTCGATCAGTAACTCACCCAGCACGATCAATTGTTGGCTACCCAATAGCTTCTGACGGTTTTCACCTTCGAGCTCGAAGGCCAGATCGGTGGTGATAGCGTTAAGCGAGGCCAGAGTTTCGCTGGCTTGAATCAGGAGGGTTTCGGGGTCGATGTTTTGAGCGACCGTGAAAAGGCTCGCTGGAGGATTTGGGGTGATTTTTTTCATGATGAAGCTCCCACACTGTTTAAGGAGCTGCCGCCCCCTGCTGTCAAACAGGATTGGGTGGCAGCTGTACGCGGGTTGACAGACCGGAAGTGTAGGAACCCGGCGCACCCGAAGATGCCCCACGCACAGCCGCCATGAACGAGACGGGATGCGTGAAGCATGCCGTTAAATCATGGGGTGTGACAGGTTACACTTTTCGGCCTGTCAAAGCCGGTCGCTGATGAGCAGCGACGGGGGAACGTTAGCGTTATGGTGGGGGGTGCGCCAGTTCATCAACAGCGCGACATCTTGAAGGAAAAATCCGAAGGCCCGCCGGCTGGGGTTTCCAGCCTCCAGAAACGACAAAACCCGCACTAGGCGGGTTTTGTCGATGCTTCGAATTGGTGGAGCCGGGGGGATTTGAACCCCCGTCCGCCAGTACTCCGCTGTCGGTACTACATGCGTAGCCGTTTCTATTAAGTTAACCCTCAGCGACCCGAAGGGCAGGGTGCTTTGGGCGAGTTGTGTAAGTTTTAGCCGCTTCGTCCACAACGTACTGCACGGCGATTCTGTTCTATATGACAATCACTTTGGGTTTACAGACATCCCCTGGTGATTGCTGGACCCGAAGGTACCAGAAGCTCAGGGCTAAGGCTGCTTACGCAGCGAGAGCGAATTCCTGGCCGTAGTTTTCGTCATTGGCAACTATAAGAAGTTGCAACAGTGGATTTACGAGTTCTGTTACCAACTCGGCATGCACCTAAAGTTTCGCGACCGGCGTCGAATCCTAAACGGCCCCGTGCTTGTAACTCGTTGTTTCTTAGTGAGTGACAAGCCTGTGCAGTGTACGCCAAACCGTCACGGAAGGCCAACCCGAAGGTTGGCCCTCAGCGAGTGAGCCGCTTATTGGCCGCCTTTGTCGATGTTCTGCAGGTCCTGCAGCGCCTTGGAGGTGATGTCGATGCACTTTTTGTCATCACCGGCGGCGTGCGCGGCTTTGGCCTGGGACACGGCGGTGTCGATCTCGCCACTTTTACCACTGGTATCTGTGGCGAGCAGGGCTTTGCCGTTGTTGATTTTATCCAGGTTGATTTTGCACAGGTCCGGCTCGCCGGCAGCAAAAACAGGCGAGGCCAACATCGCGGCGGTGATGAACAAGCCAGCAAGAGCAGTACGCTTCATGGGGTATCTCCTTGAGCAAATAAGGCTCGATGCTGCGCCAAGGCGGGGCAGCCAGCGAGGTCACGGGTGAGCCTCGTTCGCCGAGGCCTATTCAAATGACTGCGCTGGCACGCAGGGGTTCTGTTTATTTGCAGGTTTCATGGGCGCGGGCCTGGGTGACGCGGTCCACGAGGTACACCAGGCCGTGGTAGTCGATACCGCCATGCTGGCTCAGGCCGATCTCGCAGGTGCGGCTGGTGGAAATGCCTTCGCTGCAATGTTGCACCGCGTCCTTGAGCGAGCGCAGTGAGTGGGCGTTGAGTTCCGGGGTGGTGAAGCCTTTGTCGCCGGCAAAGCCACAGCAGTGAATGCCTTCCGGGATCACCACGGTGGTGGCGCAGCGCCGCGCAAGGTCGATCAGGGCCTGGCTTTCGCCCAGGTGCTGGGTGCTGCAGGTGACATGCACGGCAATGGGGGCTTCTTGTGGCGTGAAGTCGAGGCGGTCCATCAGGTGGGTGCGGATAAAGCGCACCGGGTCGTAGAGGTCCAGGCGGGTTTCGCCGAGGTCTTGCACCAGCCGCAGGGTGCAGGGGCTGGTGTCGCAGTAGATCGGGTCGAGGCCGCCACGGCTGGCGTGGAGCAAGGCGCCGATCAGTTCCTGGCGTTTGTGCTCGGCTTGTTCGGCGTAGCCTTTGGAGGCGAATGGCTGGCCGCAGCACAGGCTGTCCTGGTTGTCGGGGAACACCACTTGATAACCGGCTTTTTCCAGCAGGCTGCGGGTTTTGTCGTACAGCGACATTTGCTCTTTGTCGTCGGCCGATGGGCCCATGGCGCGTGAGACGCAGGCGGCCAGGTAAACCACGCGCGGGCGCGCGTCTGTCACTGCCGGGCTGAAGCGGATGGCTTTTTCCGGCTGCGGCATGGCATTGCTCCACTGCGGGATCTGCCCTTTGGACAGCTGCGTGATTTTGGCCGAGAGCTTCGCCAGGCGGGGCGCGCCCAGCAGCATGCGCGCGCCATTAGCCACATGCAGGGTGAAGCGCGCGCCTTGCATGGCTGTGGCGAAATGGCTGGCCAGCCAGTCGGCGGTTTTCGTACGGTCGGCATCGCGGGCGCGCAGTTTTTTCACCAGGTCGCCGGTATTGATTCCCACCGGGCAGCGTTGCGCGCACAACCCGGTGGCGGCGCAGGTGTCGATGCCTTGGTAGTGGTAGGCGGCTTCCAGTTCGGTGGTGTCGACGCCTGCGCGTTTCTTCGCCTGGATATCACGCCAGATCACGATGCGCTGGCGCGGGCTGAGCGTCAGGCCTTTGGAAGGGCACACCGGCTCGCAGAAACCACACTCGATGCACTTATCCACAAGCTCGTCGGCGGCGGGCAGCGGTTTGAGGTGCTTGAGGTGGATTTGCGGGTCTTCGCTCAGCACCACGTCGGGGTTAAGAATGCCGTTGGGGTCGAGCAGGCGTTTAAGTTGCCACATCAATTGGTAGGCATCGCTGCCCCATTCCAGCTCGACGAAGGGCGCCATATTGCGGCCGGTGCCGTGTTCGGCTTTCAGCGAACCGCCGAATTCCACGGCGACCAATTGTGCCACGTCGTCCATGAACGCCTGGTAGCGTACGACTTCTTCCGCGCTGTTGAAGCCTTGGGTGAAGACAAAGTGCAGATTGCCTTCCAGGGCGTGTCCGAAAAGGATCGCTTCGTCGTAGTGATGTTTGTCGAACAACTCGATCAAGCGGTTTACGCCGATGGCCAGTTGTTCGACCGGGAAGGTTACGTCTTCGATGATCACGGTGGTGCCGGTTTTACGCACGGCGCCGACGGCTGGGAAGGTGTCTTTGCGGATGGCCCACAGGCGGGCGTTTTCCAGCGGGTCTTGGGTGAAGTCGACCTGCTTTTCTACTGGGAAGGTGGCCAGGGACGCCATGATTAGCGCCAGTTGTTCCTGGAGTAATGAAGGTGATGCGGCGCGGGATTCGATCAGCAGCGCGCAGGCGTTTTCCGATAGCTGCTGTACGAAAGCCGGCATGCCGGGTTTGTCCTGCACCGAGCGCATGCTGCGCCGGTCCAGCAGTTCAACGGCGGAGACGGGTTGGGTTTTGAGCACCGTTACGGCATTACAGCAGGTTTCCACATCCGGGAACACAATCAGCGCTGAGGCTTTGTTCGGGTGGTCGATCACCGTGTCGTAGGTCACTGCGCTGATAAAACCGAGGGTGCCTTCGGAGCCCACCAGCAGATGGCTGAGGATATCCAGGGGGTCATCGAAATCCACCAAGGCGTTGAGTGACAGGCCGGTGGTGTTTTTCAGACGGTATTTGTGGCGGATTTTTGCAGCCAGTTCGGCGTTGGCCCGCGTTTCCCGGCCCAGCGTGGCCAGGCGTTCCAGCAGCTCGCCATGCTGTTGGCGAAAGGCACTGACACTGGCCGCGTCCTCGGTATCCAGGCGGCTGCCATCAGCCAGTACCAGGCGGATGCCTGCCAGGGTGTGATACGTGTTTTGCGCGGTGCCGCAGCACATGCCGCTGGCATTGTTGGCGACGATGCCGCCGATCTTGCAGGCGTTGATCGAGGCCGGGTCCGGGCCGATCTTGCGACCGAACGGCGCCAGCCACGCATTGGCCTGGGCGCCGATCACGCCGGGTTGCAGGCGGATTTGCGTGCCTTGGCCGCGAATTTCGCGGCCGTTCCAATTGTCCCCCAACACGATCAGCACCGAGTCGCTGATGGCCTGGCCGGACAAGCTGGTGCCGGCTGCACGGAAGGTCACGGGTACGCGGTCGCGTTGGGCCAAGTGCAGCAGCGCCACGACTTCGTCTTCGGACTCCACGCGAACCACCAGCTGTGGGATCAGTCGGTAAAAGCTGGCGTCAGTGCCGAAAGCGAGGGTGGAAAGAGGGTCGTCGAAGCGACGATCTTTCGGGATAAGTTGTGCGACGTCGCTCAGGAAAGCAGCAGGCAGGCTCATCGGTCCTCCAGAAATAGCTGACGCCGGCATCGATGTCCGGCGTCGATTCTTACCCTGTTACGCGCAGGTTTTAGTGCACCAGCATACCGGTGAACCAGTAGGCCTGCGCCAGCGTGATCAGCCCGACAATGGTGGCAAAAAACAGGCTGTGCTTGAGGGTAAAGCGGAACAGGTCGGACTCTTTGCCCACCAGGCCGGTGGCGGCGCAAGCCACGGCGATCGACTGCGGCGAGATCATCTTGCCGGTCACGCCGCCACTGGTGTTCGCTGCGACCAGCAAGGTGTCGTTAACGCCGATCTGGTGCGCCGTGGTGGCTTGCAGCGAGCTGAACAGGGCATTGGACGAGGTGTCGGAGCCTGTCAGGAAAACCCCCAGCCAGCCGAGGAACGGCGAGAAGAACGGGAAGGCAGCGCCGGTGCCGGCCAATACCAGCGCCATGGTCGAGGACATGCCGGAGTAGTTGGTGACGAAGGCGAACGCCAGCACCATGCCAATCGACAGGATCGGCCAGCGCAGTTCGTAGAAGGTCTCTTTTAAAGTGGTAAGACCAGTCTTGAGGTCGATTTTCAGCACCAGCATCGAAATCAGTGCGGAGAAGAAAATCGCGGTGCCGGTGGCTGAAATCGGGTCCAGCTTGAACACGGCCGGAATCGCCGTGGGGTTGGTGACGATTGGGGCGACCTTGATCACCAGTTGATCCAGGTGCGGGATCGCGAAGTTGAACACCCAGCTGTACATCGAGCCGCCGGCGGCGAACATCGCTTTGAATGGCTTGAGCGTCCAGATAGTGACTAGCACGGTGAGGATCAGGAACGGCGACCAGGCTTTGAAGATCTGCCCCAGGCTGTAAGGCGAGGCGACGGTTTGGCGTGGCTGACCGAAGCCGCCTGCACTGGCGGTAACCGCTGCGGCGGAGGTGGCGCCGGCAATTTGTGCGCCGGCGCTGCGCTTGGGCTGCCAGACTTTCAGGAACAGGGTCAGCGCTACAAGGCTGGCCAGGGCCGAGGTGATGTCCGGCAGCTCCGGGCCGATGAAGTTGGAGGTGAAGTATTGGGTGACGGCAAAGCTGAGGCCGGCTACCAGTGCGGCTGGCCAGGTTTCGCGAACGCCGCGCAGGCCGTCCATCATGAACACCAGCCAGAACGGCACGAACAGCGACAGCAGCGGCAGCTGGCGGCCGGCCATGGCGCCGATCTTGAACGAGTCAATGCCGGTGACTTGCCCGGCGACGATGATCGGGATGCCCAGCGCGCCGAATGCTACGGGCGCGGTGTTGGCGATCAGGCACAGGCCGGCGGCGTACAGGGGGTTGAAACCCAGGCCGACCAGCAGCGCGGCGGTAATCGCCACGGGTGCGCCGAAACCGGCCGCGCCTTCGAGGAAGGCGCCAAAGCAGAACCCAATCAGCAGCACCTGCAGGCGTTGATCATCGGTGATCGATAGGACCGAGCTGCGGATGATTTCAAACTGTCCGCTCTTGACCGTCAGTTTGTAGAGGAACACGGCGGCGACGATGATCCAGGCGATGGGCCACAGGCCGTAGGCAAACCCGTAACCGGCGGCGGCCAAGGCCATGTCTACCGGCATCTGGAACGCGAAAATGGCCACCAGAATCGACAGCGCCAGGGTGATGCTGCCGGCCACGTGGCCTTTGAGGCGGAACACCGCCAGTGCCAGGAAGAAAAATACGATCGGGATAACGGCGGCCAGTGCGGACAGGCCGAGGCTGCCGAGTGGGCTGTAGAGCTGTTGCCAGGTTTGCATAATGGGGTGGCCCCTGATTGTTGTTGTTTGGTCAGCTTGGATAATTGGTAATACCAATTTACAGTCGCTGTTGGCTAGAGTAAAAGCCTTGGCAGGGGTGTGTCAATTTGCCGCCCACGAAACTTTGGTCGTAGCGGTGTGGGTGAGGTGTTCTGGTTGGGTGAATCGAAGGCGTTCTGATAGGTGCCGCCAGCGCGTCGATAGGCGAGAATAGAGGGCCTGGCGAGTGGTCGGGTTTGTGGAGAGTGAGTTATGGGGTTTGATCAGGTGCGTCAGCGCCGTTTGTCTGACGATATTGTCGAGCAGCTTGAGGGCATGATCCTCGAGGGCACGCTCAAGTCGGGCGAACGCTTGCCAGCCGAGCGCGCTTTGGCTGAGCAGTTTGGCGTGTCGCGCCCTTCGCTGCGAGAGGCGATCCAGAAGCTCGCGGCCAAGGGGTTATTGGTCAGCCGTCAGGGCGGCGGTAACTATGTATCGGATTCTCTGGGTTCGACCTTCAGTGATCCGCTGCTGCACCTGCTGGAAAATAACCCGGAGGCTCAGCGGGATTTGCTTGAGTTTCGTCAGACCCTGGAAGCGTCCTGTGCTTATTACGCAGCATTGCGCGCTACTGAGGTCGACCGTGAGCGACTGACCGCAGCGTTTGAGGCGCTACAGGATTGCTACACCCGCGCCGATGAAGTCAGCCGGTTGGAAGAGGGCGCGGCGGATGCACGCTTTCACCTGGCCATTGCCGAGGCCAGCCATAACGCCGTGTTGCTGCACACCATTCGTGGCTTGTTCGATTTGCTCAAGCGCAACGTGGTGACCAATATCGGTGGCATGTACCAGCAGCGTACAGAAACCCGCGACATGCTGATCAGCCAGCATCGGGATTTGTATTTGGCGATTATTGAAGGGCGGGCCGAGCAGGCGCGGGAAGTCTCAACACGTCACCTGTTGTATGTGCAGGAAGTGTTGGAAGAGGTGCGTCAGGAAGTTCAGCGCGTGGCTCGGGCGGAGCGACGTAAAGGGATGTAGCCCGCGTGGGGCTACACCGTCACAAGGATTACTCTTCCTTGCCCTTGTTGCGCACGGCGCGATGCAACTCACGGTTGGAGTCGCGCTCACGCTCGGTATCGCGCTTGTCGTATTCCTTCTTGCCCTTGCCCAGCGCGATTTCGCACTTGACCAGGTGCTTGCTCCAGTACCAGGACAGGCAGATGCAGGCATAGCCTTTCTGCTGTACGGCAGCCGCGAGCTTTTCCAGTTCGCGAGCGTTGAGCAACAGCTTGCGCGTGCGCACCGGGTCGGCAATCACGTGGGTGCTCGCGGTGGTCAGCGGGGTGATATGACTGCCCAGCAGCCATGCCTCGCCATCTTTGAGCAATACGTAGCTGTCGACCAGTTGCAGCTTGCTGGCGCGCAGACTTTTTACTTCCCAGCCGGCCAGGACCAGACCAGCCTCGAACCGATGTTCGATGAAGTAATCGTGTCGCGCCTTTTTATTTTGCGCGATGGTCCCTGTGGGGTGTTTCTTTTGTTTAGCCATAGGGGCGGCATTATAGGGAGTTGCGAGCGTGTCGGCTACGGTCAACCTGCGTGCTTGAGCGTGTTGGACGAATCCCGGACAATACCGGCAGTTCTCTGGTTTTTTTCTCTCGCGGATCGGGCTGTTCTTTCGCGATGTTTGCCTCAAGCAGTGGAAGTAACGCTCACATGACGACGCATATTCAACGTTCGGCTTTATTGCCTTATCCGGCGCAGGCGCTCTACGACCTGGTCAATGACGTAGCGCGTTACCCGGAGTTCCTGCCTTGGTGCTCAACCGCCGACGTGCTGGAAAGCAGTGATGAGCATATGGTCGCCAGAGTCGGGGTGGCCAAGGGCGGGCTTAGCCAGCATTTTGTAACGCGCAATGTGTTGGTGCCGGGCAAGTCCATTGAGATGAACCTGCAGGAAGGGCCGTTCACCCAGTTGCATGGGGTATGGGTATTCAAGGCGCTGACCGACAAGGCCTGCAAGATCAGCCTCGACCTGTCCTTTGATTACGCCGGCCCGATTGTGCGGGCGACCTTGGGGCCTTTGTTTAACCAGGCGGCCAACACTCTGGTGGATGCGTTTTGCCAGCGGGCCAAACAACTGCATGGTTGAGATTGAAGTGGTGTACGCCGCTGAAAATCGCCAGGTCTTGCTGGCGGTGACGGTGCCTGCGGGCACGAGCCTTAGGGCTGCGGTGCTGGCGTCGGGGATTGCTGAGCAATTTCCAGGCTTGGTATTGGCGGATTGCCCGCTGGGCATATTTGGCAAAGTGGTCGCCGACGCGGACGTGCGTGCTGCACAACCGGGTGATCGAATCGAGATTTACCGGCCATTGCTGGCAGACCCCAAGGAAGTGCGCAGGCTACGTGCGGCCAAGGCGGCCTTGGCCCGGCAACAGAACCCATAAGGCTGCCAATCGGCAGGCAACAAAAAGCCCGGCATGCCGGGCTTTTTATCGAGCGCCGCACAATTACTGCGGGCTGGTGTCCAGAGGCTGTGGCGTCGGGACAGGAACGGTCTGCACGCCGTCGACGTCCTTCTGGATCTGATCCAGCAAGGAGCCAGGCTTGGCCGGCACTTCGGACTTCGGCTTCTCTGCTTCCTGCGCTGGCGCAGTTACATTGGTGCCGTTGTCCTTGCCGAGCAAGGCTTCATCGCGGCTTACGCCGGGCATGAAGTCACCGGACAGGCTCACGAGCTGGTCATTGCCATTGAAGATGACACTGACGCGCTCCTGCTGGCGCTCACCGCCACCTGGCTGGATGCTATAGAGATAATCCCAGCGATCGGCATGAAAAGTGTCGGTCAGCAGGGGGTTGCCCATAATAAACCGTACTTGCCGTCGGGTCATTCCCGGGCGTAACTGGTCTATCATGTCCTGCGTGACGACATTGCCCTGCTGGATGTCGATTTTGTAAACCCCGGGGAATGAACAACCGGCGAGTGCGAGCAGTCCCACAAGGGTGAAACTGGTTAGCAAGAGCTTGGTGTTTTGCATCGGTGGGCGACTTCCACTATCTTGGCTGGGACAACGTAAACGCCGATCATACCCGTATTAAGAGAAGCTGCGAAGCAGCATCCGCGAGAAAGCTAACCATGGTTGAAAATAGCGAACTACGCAAAGCCGGTCTTAAAGTGACTCTGCCACGAGTCAAGATTCTACAAATGCTCGATTCTGCTGAGCAGCGCCACATGAGTGCCGAGGATGTTTACAAGGCGCTGATGGAGTCTAACGAGGACGTTGGCCTGGCCACGGTTTACCGTGTGCTGACCCAGTTTGAAGCCGCAGGGCTGGTGGTTCGTCATAATTTCGACGGCGGTCATGCAGTGTTCGAATTGGCTGACGGTGGTCATCACGATCACATGGTTGACCTGGATACCAATGAGGTTATCGAGTTCACCAGCCCGGAAATCGAGAAGCTCCAGCACCAGATCGCTGAGGAGCATGGATTCAATTTGGTGGACCATAATCTGGTCCTGTACATTCGTAAGAAATAGTAAAAATCGACACAGATTTGCTCTGTGAAACGATAGAAGGCGACCCTAGGGTCGCCTTCGTGCTTTCTATAAGAGAGAAAATTGAGCGAAAAATGCTCGGTTCAAGCCTTGGCGGCCACCACCATTTTCTTCGCGTGGGCCAGGGACTCTTTTGTCAGGTCGATGCCGCCCAACATCCGCGCTACTTCTTCTACCCGTTCCGATTTGTTCAGTTTGGACACGGCCGTATGCGTCGCATCGCTGCCGCGCACTTTGTGTACGAATAAATGCTGATGCCCTTGGGCGGCCACTTGCGGCAAGTGAGTCACGGTAAGCACCTGACCACGCTCCCCGAGGCGGCGCAGCAGTTGGCCGACAATCTCCGCCGTTGGCCCACCGATCCCCACGTCCACTTCGTCGAATACCAGTGTGGGTACCCGTGAGGTCTGTGCGGTAATGACCTGGATCGCCAGGCTGATCCGCGACAGCTCGCCACCGGACGCGACCTTGGCCAGTGCCTTGAGGGGCTGACCAGGGTTGGCGCTGACCAGCAGTTCCACCTGTTCCAGGCCATGGGGTTGCAGCTCGTTGCTGGTGTTGGCGTGCAGCTCGATGGTGAAACGCCCGCCGGGCATGCCCAGGCGTTGAATTTCCTGCTCTACGGCACTGGCCAGGCTGGTAGCGGCTTGCTGGCGCAGGTCGCTGAGTTCGCGGGCCTTTTCCTGGTAGTGGCGGGCGAAGGAGGCGAGTTCATCGCCCAGCCGTTCAATCGACTCGTCGTTGGCGTTGAGGGTTTCGATCTCATCCAGCAGCTTTTGCTGCATCGTCGCCACTTCGGTCGGCTGGATGCGGTGTTTGCGCGCCAGGGTATAGATAGTGTCCAGGCGTTCTTCGATTTCTTGCAGGCGCGCCGGGTCGGCGTCGAAGTGATCGAGGAAGCGATTCAGTTCGCCGACGGCTTCTTCTACCTGGATCTGCGCACTGGTCAGCAGGGTGGTGGCCTCGCTCAAGGAGCCCGACCCGCTGTTCACGCTCGATAGACGATTGAGGCTGGCAGTCAGTGCATTGAGTACATTGCCCGAATCACTTTCGCTGCATTGCTCTACCACCTGCCGGCAGATACCGAGCAGGGTTTCGGCGTTGGTCAGGTTCTTGTGTTCCTGTTCCAGTTGCTCCAGCTCGGTTTCGCCAAGGCCCAGGCTTTCCAGTTCTTCAAGCTGATAGCTGAGCAGTTGATGGCGAGCGCGTTGTTCGTCGCCGGAATTGGAGAGTCGCTCCAGTTCCTGGCGGGTTTGCCTCCAGCGTTGGGCGGCAAGCTGCACCTGACGCGCCAGGTCGGTGGCGCCGGCGTATTCGTCGAGCAGGCGGCGATGGGTGTCGGTTTTCAGCAGGGACTGGTGTTCGTGCTGGCTGTGGATATCGATCAGCAGTTCGCCCAGCGCCTTTAAATCGCCAAGCGGGCAGGGTGTGCCGTTGATGTAGCCGCGTGAACGACCTTCCGCCGTGATCACCCGACGCAGGATGCACGGGCCTTCATTATTAAGGTCGCGCTCGGCCAGCCAGGTCTCGGCTTCGGGAATATCGGCCAGGTCGAAGGTGGCGAGGATGTCGGCCTTGTCTGCGCCGGGGCGCACCACGCCACTGTCGGCGCGGTCGCCCAGGGTAAGGCCCAGGGCGTCGAGCATGATCGACTTGCCGGCGCCGGTTTCGCCTGTGATTACGCTCATCCCGCGATCCAGTTCGAGATCCAGATGTTCAACGATGGCGTAGTTATGTACGGACAGGTGCACCAGCATGACGGCCGCTCCCAGGCTTTAGGTCTGGTTATTTATACAGTGTTTTGTTCGGGGCTGACAATCCTGATGCTTAGCTCAATTTGCTTGAATGGGCGGATTTTTAAGCGCAATGCGGAATGAGTGCGCAGGAATTGATTCAGGGCAAGCGAAAGACTTTTGGTAACGCCTGCGCCCTTGAACCTGAAAATTGTGGCCCCATATACCGGAACAGAAGCGCGAGTTGAGTTCGCGCATGATTTTGAAAGGAGAAATCTATGGCTGACGAACAGACGCAGGATACGCAAACTCCAGACGCCAATTCGGCTGCCGGTGATGAACTGGCGACTCGTGTGCAAGTGCTCGAAGAGCAATTGGCCGCTGCGCAGGATCAGTCTTTGCGTGTTGCCGCCGATCTGCAGAACGTCCGCCGCCGTGCCGAGCAGGATGTCGAAAAAGCTCACAAATTCGCGCTGGAAAAATTCGCCAACGACTTGCTGCCGATTATCGACAGCCTGGAGCGTGGCCTTGAGTTGTCCAGCCCGGACGACGAAAACATCCGTCCGATGCGCGAAGGGATCGAGCTGACCCTGAAAATGTTCCAGGACACCCTGAAGCGTTATCAGTTGGAAGCCATCGATCCGCAAGGCGGTGAGCCGTTCAATGCTGAGCATCACCAAGCCATGGCCATGCAGGAAAGCCATGACCTGGAGCCGAACAGCGTATTGAAAGTGTTCCAGAAGGGTTATCAGCTCAACGGTCGCTTGTTGCGCCCGGCGATGGTGGTGGTGAGCAAGGCTCCTGCACCCGTTGCACCTTCTATTGATGAGCAGGCTTGAAATCAGTCGTAACGGCCCCATCTATAAGTCAAGCGTTTAAGTGCTACCGCAGTTAGCCACCACTGCTGCGGCAACCAAATTAAAGTTTCGGGAGAGTAAATCATGGGCAAAATTATCGGTATCGACCTGGGGACTACCAACTCCTGCGTCTCCGTGCTGGAAAACGGCGTTGCTAAAGTTATCGAAAACGCCGAAGGCGCGCGTACCACGCCGTCGATCGTTGCTTACGCCAACGACGGTGAAATCCTCGTAGGTCAGTCGGCCAAGCGTCAGGCTGTGACCAACCCGCACAACACTCTGTACGCGGTTAAGCGTCTGATCGGTCGTAAGTTCGACGAAGAAGTCGTACAGAAAGACATCAAGATGGTCCCTTACAAAATCGCCAAGGCTGACAACGGTGACGCCTGGGTTGAAGTAAACGGCCAGAAAATGTCGCCGCCGCAAATCTCGGCTGAAATCTTGAAAAAGATGAAGAAAACCGCCGAAGACTACCTTGGTGAAGCAGTGACTGAAGCGGTGATCACCGTTCCGGCCTACTTCAACGACAGCCAACGTCAGGCGACCAAAGACGCCGGCCGCATCGCGGGCCTGGACGTAAAACGTATCATCAACGAACCTACCGCAGCCGCTCTGGCCTACGGTATGGACAAGGCCAAGGGCGACCACACCGTGATCGTTTATGACCTGGGTGGTGGTACTTTCGACGTCTCCGTCATCGAGATCGCTGAAGTTGACGGCGAGCACCAGTTTGAAGTGATGGCCACTAACGGCGACACCTTCCTGGGTGGTGAAGACTTTGACATTCGTCTGATCGACTACCTCGTTGACGAATTCAAGAAAGAAAGCGGCATGAACCTTAAGGGTGACCCGCTGGCGATGCAGCGCCTGAAAGAAGCCGCTGAAAAAGCCAAGATCGAGCTGTCTTCCGCTCAGTCGACCGACGTGAACCTGCCGTACATCACTGCAGACGCCACCGGTCCTAAGCACTTGAACGTGAAGATCTCGCGTTCCAAGCTGGAAGCGCTGGTAGAAGACCTGGTTCAACGCACTATCGAACCTTGCCGCATCGCGCTGAAAGACTCCGGCATCGACGTTGGCTCGATCAACGATGTGATCCTGGTGGGCGGTCAGACCCGTATGCCACTGGTTCAGAAGCTGGTCACCGAGTTCTTCGGTAAAGAAGCACGTAAAGACGTGAACCCGGACGAAGCGGTTGCCATGGGTGCTGCTATCCAGGGCGCGGTATTGGCCGGTGACGTGAAAGACGTACTGCTGCTGGACGTCAGCCCGCTGACCCTGGGTATCGAAACCATGGGCGGTGTGATGACTGCGCTGATCGAGAAAAACACCACGATTCCTACCAAGAAATCGCAAGTGTTCTCGACTGCCGACGACAACCAGGGCGCTGTGACCATTCACGTGCTGCAAGGTGAGCGTAAGCAAGCTGCTCAGAACAAGTCCCTGGGCAAGTTCGACCTGGCTGAGATTCCACCAGCACCACGTGGCGTGCCGCAAATTGAAGTGACCTTCGACATCGATGCCAACGGTATCCTGCACGTAGGTGCCAAAGACAAGGCGACCGGCAAAGAGCAGAAGATCACCATCAAGGCCAACTCCGGTCTGTCTGATGAAGAAATTCAACAGATGATTCGTGATGCTGAAGCCAACGCTGATGCGGATGCCAAGTTTGCTGAGCTGGCCGGTGCGCGTAACCAAGGCGATGCCCTGGTTCACTCGACGCGTAAAATGGTCTCCGAAGCAGGCGACAAAGTGACCGCCGAAGAGAAAGCCGCAATCGAAGCTGCTGTGGTTGCACTGGAAGCCGCCGTTAAAGGCGACGACAAGGCTGCCATCGAAGCCAAGGTTGAGGAGCTGTCGAAAGTCTCCGCACCGGTTGCCCAGAAAATGTACGCCGAGCAAGGCCAGCCGGCAGAAGGCGCTGCACCGCACGCAGAGCCTGAAGCCAAGCACGACGATGTTGTCGATGCCGAGTTCGAAGAAGTCAAAGACCAGAAGTAAGTTGGTCGCCCGGTTGACCGCTATCCAGCGGTGACTGGTAGGATGTCGCCGCGCGGGAGCTTGCTCCCGCGTTGGCGTGTCTGGGGTATACGAATTTTTACAGCATGCGACAAGGTTCGGGTGCTGGCGGTGTGATCGGGAATGCTCCTGCTTTCCGAGCAGTAAATACCGCATCTTTGGCCGGGTCCCTGGCTAAAAAGTAGTTATGACCAGGATCGTTGAATTGACGTGAGTTGGGTCCGGGCCTGTATTGGGGCTCAACGAGTTTGGCAAGGCTCAGGAGGGCCGGGCTGAACGTCCTTAAGAGTGCAAAGACTTATGGCAAAGCGTGACTATTACGAAGTGTTGGGTGTGGAGCGCAGCTCCAGCGAGGCGGACCTGAAAAAGGCTTACCGTCGCCTGGCGATGAAGCACCACCCGGACCGTAATCCGGATAGCAAAGAATCTGAAGAGATGTTCAAAGAGGCCAACGAGGCCTACGAATGCCTGAGTGATCCCAACAAGCGTGCGGCCTACGACCAGTATGGCCATGCCGGTGTCGACCCGAGCATGGGTGGTGGCGGTGCCGGTTTTGGTGGTCAGAACTTCTCCGATATTTTCGGCGACGTGTTCAGCGACTTCTTTGGCGGCGGCCGTGGCGGTCAGCGCGGCGGTGCCCAGCGTGGCAGTGACCTGCGCTACACGCTGGAGCTGAACCTGGAAGAAGCCGTACGTGGCACCACAGTGAATATCCGTGTGCCGACGTTGGTCAATTGCAAGCCGTGCGACGGTTCGGGGGCCAAGAAAGGTTCCTCGCCGATCACTTGCCCAACCTGTGGCGGTATTGGCCAGGTGCGTATGCAGCAGGGCTTCTTCTCGGTGCAGCAGACCTGCCCGCGCTGCCATGGCCAGGGCAAGATCATTTCCGATCCGTGCGACTCCTGCCATGGCGAAGGCCGTGTCGAAGAGTACAAGACCCTTTCGGTAAAAGTGCCGGCGGGTGTTGATACCGGTGACCGTATTCGCCTGTCGGGCGAAGGTGAGGCGGGCACTCAGGGCGGCCCGACGGGCGATCTGTACGTGGTGATCAATGTGCGCGAGCACTCGATCTTCCAGCGTGATGGCAAGCACCTGTTCTGCGAAGTGCCGATCAGCTTTGTCGATGCGGCATTGGGTGGCGAGCTGGAAATTCCGACCCTGGATGGTCGGGTCAAGCTCAAGATCCCGGAAGGCACCCAGACCGGCAAGCAGTTCCGCATTCGTGGCAAAGGCGTTGCGCCGGTGCGCGGTGGCGGTGCTGGTGACTTGATGTGCCGTGTGGCGGTAGAAACACCTGTCAACCTGGGACGTCGTCAGCGCGAACTGCTTGAAGAATTCCGCAGCTCGTTGGAAGGCGATGACTCCCATTCGCCGAAAACCACCGGCTTCTTCGATGGCGTGAAGCGCTTCTTCGGCGACTTGTAAGGACGTGAATATGCGACGTATAGCCGTAATGGGCGCTGCCGGGCGCATGGGCAAGACGCTGGTCGAGGCGGTGCAGCAGCGCTCGCCGGCCTCCGGGCTGACGGCAGCGATTGTTCGCCCCGGCAGCACGCTGATCGGTGCGGACGCCGGTGAGCTGGCCTCGTTGGGTCGCATCGGCGTTTCGCTGTCGGGCAACCTGGAGCAGGTGGCTGACGAGTTCGACGTGCTGATCGACTTCACCCTGCCGGAAGTAATGCTGAAAAATCTGGCGTTCTGCCGCAAGGCGAGCAAGGCCATGGTGATTGGCACCACAGGCTTGAATGCTGAGCAAAAGCAGTTGCTGGTGGAGGCGGGCAAGGATATCCCGATCGTCTTCGCCGCCAACTTCAGCGTTGGCGTGAACCTGTCGCTCAAGTTGCTGGATCTGGCGGCGCGTGTGCTGGGCGAAGAGGCGGATATCGAGATCATCGAGACTCACCATCGCCACAAGATCGATGCGCCGTCGGGTACTGCGTTGCGCATGGGTGAGGCGATTGCCGATGCCTTGGGGCGCGACCTGTCCAAAGTCGCAGTTTACGGGCGTGAAGGCCACACCGGTGCGCGTGCGCGTGACACCATCGGCTTTGCCACCGTGCGCGGTGGTGATGTGGTGGGTGATCACACGGTGTTGTTTGCCAGCGAAGGCGAGCGCCTGGAGATCACGCACAAGGCCTCCAGCCGCATGACATTCGCCAAGGGTGCGGTGCGTGCGGCGCTCTGGCTGGAAGGCCGTGAGCCGGGTCTGTATGACATGCGCGACGTGCTGGACCTGCACTAATCAGTAGCTAAAACCGGGCCTCAAGCTTATGCTTAGGCCCCGTTTTTACCCGCTAAGCGACGTCCTGTCGCATTCCCCTGCCTTTAAGGCTCAATAGCGGTGGACCAAAAAAGCCTTTTTCTGTAAGCTACAGCTTTAGTGTGTCCACTAAAAGCGCGCAGAATAATTCAGTGAAGAAGCGGGGTGACGTGTCCATACGTCACTCCGCTTTTTTACAACCTGCGATCGCCCTTTCAGGCTTTATTTACGGGAGGTCTTCTTGACTAAGCCAGCCATACTCGCCCTTGCTGATGGCAGCATTTTTCGCGGCGAAGCCATTGGAGCCGACGGTCAAACCGTTGGAGAGGTAGTGTTTAACACTGCCATGACCGGCTATCAGGAAATCCTTACCGATCCTTCCTACGCCCAGCAGATCGTTACCCTGACCTATCCGCACATCGGCAACACCGGTACTACACCGGAAGACGTCGAGTCTGATCGTGTCTGGTCGGCCGGTCTGGTGATTCGTGACCTGCCACTGGTTGCGAGCAACTGGCGTAACACGATGTCGCTGTCCGATTACCTGAAAGCCAACAACGTTGTGGCGATCGCCGGTATCGATACGCGCCGCCTTACACGCATCCTGCGTGAAAAAGGCTCGCAGAACGGCTGCATCATGGTCGGTGACAATATCTCCGAAGAGGCGGCGATTGCCGCTGCGCAAGGTTTCCCAGGCCTGAAAGGCATGGACCTGGCAAAAGTTGTCAGCGTCAAAGAGAAGTACGAGTGGCGCTCCTCTGTCTGGGACTTGAAGACCGACAGTCACGCGACCATCGACGCCAGCGAGTTGCCATACCACGTTGTGGCCTACGACTATGGCGTCAAGTACAACATCCTGCGCATGCTGGTTGAGCGCGGCTGCCGCGTGACCGTGGTGCCTGCACAAACGCCTGCGAGCGATGTGTTGGCCCTGCAACCGGACGGCGTGTTCCTGTCCAACGGCCCGGGTGACCCTGAGCCATGCGACTACGCCATCCAGGCGATCAAGGACGTGCTGGAAACCGAGATTCCGGTATTCGGCATCTGCCTCGGTCACCAGCTGCTGGCTCTGGCCTCCGGCGCCAAGACCCTGAAAATGGGCCACGGCCACCACGGTGCCAACCACCCGGTACAAGACCTGGACACCGGCGTTGTGATGATCACCAGCCAGAACCACGGTTTTGCGGTGGATGAAGCAACCCTGCCGAGCAACGTTCGCGCCATTCACAAATCGCTGTTCGATGGCTCCTTGCAAGGCATCGAGCGCACCGACAAGAGCGCGTTCAGCTTCCAGGGCCACCCTGAAGCCAGCCCTGGCCCGAACGACGTAGCGCCGCTGTTCGACCGGTTCATCAATGAGATGGCCAAGCGACGCTGACTGAGTGGCCTGCGGGCGGCCCCGAACTTCGGTGGCCCCCTCAGGCTCTTCAACGATTGTTCAAGACGGCTTGCCGACTGACCTGCGGATTTGAGTGACAAACCCATGCCAAAACGTACAGACATAAAAAGCATCCTGATTCTCGGCGCTGGCCCGATCGTGATCGGCCAGGCCTGCGAATTCGACTACTCCGGCGCCCAGGCCTGTAAAGCCCTGCGCGAGGAGGGTTACCGCGTCATCCTGGTGAACTCCAACCCGGCCACCATCATGACCGACCCGGACATGGCCGACGCCACCTACATCGAACCGATCAAGTGGCAGACCGTGGCCAAGATCATCGAAAAAGAGCGTCCGGACGCGCTGCTGCCGACCATGGGCGGCCAGACCGCACTGAACTGCGCCCTGGACCTGGAGCGCGAAGGCGTTCTGGAGAAGTTCGGCGTAGAGATGATCGGCGCCAACGCCGACACCATCGACAAGGCTGAAGACCGTTCGCGTTTCGACAAGGCCATGAAGTCCATCGGCCTTGATTGCCCGCGCTCCGGTATCGCCCACAGCATGGAAGAGGCCAACGCGGTTCTCGAAAAGCTGGGCTTCCCGTGCATTATCCGTCCGTCCTTCACCATGGGCGGCACCGGTGGCGGTATTGCTTACAACCGTGAAGAGTTCGAAGAAATCTGCGCCCGTGGCCTGGACCTGTCGCCGACCAAAGAGCTGCTGATCGACGAATCCCTGATCGGCTGGAAAGAGTACGAGATGGAGGTTGTCCGCGACAAAAAGGACAACTGCATCATCGTCTGCTCCATCGAAAACTTCGACCCGATGGGCGTGCACACCGGTGACTCGATCACCGTTGCTCCGGCGCAGACCCTGACGGACAAGGAATACCAGATCATGCGTAACGCCTCGTTGGCGGTACTGCGTGAGATCGGCGTTGAAACCGGCGGTTCCAACGTTCAGTTCGGCATCTGCCCGGACACCGGCCGCATGGTCGTCATCGAGATGAACCCGCGTGTGTCGCGTTCTTCGGCGCTGGCATCGAAAGCAACCGGTTTCCCGATTGCGCGCATCGCTGCCAAGCTGGCGATCGGTTACACCCTGGACGAACTGCAAAACGAAATCACGGGCGGCGCCACGCCGGCGTCTTTCGAGCCGTCCATCGACTACGTTGTGACCAAACTGCCGCGCTTTGCTTTCGAGAAGTTCGCCAAGGCTGACGCGCGCCTGACCACGCAGATGAAGTCTGTTGGTGAAGTCATGGCCATCGGCCGGACTTTCCAGGAATCCCTGCAGAAAGCCCTGCGTGGCCTGGAAGTGGGCGTTTGCGGTCTGGACGAGAAGCTTGACCTGAGCAACCCGGAAAGCATGAGCGTGCTCAAGCGCGAGCTGACCGTACCGGGTGCCGAGCGTATCTGGTACGTGGCTGACGCATTCCGCGCGGGCATGACCGTTGAAGATATCTTCGGCATGAACATGATCGATCCGTGGTTCCTGGTGCAGATCGAAGATCTGATCAAGGAAGAAGAGAAGGTCAAGACCCTCGGTCTGTCGTCTATCGACCGCGACCTGATGTTCCGCCTCAAGCGCAAAGGCTTCTCCGATCAGCGCCTGGCCAAACTGCTGGGTGTGACCGAGAAGAACCTGCGTACCCATCGCCACAAGCTGGATATCTTCCCGGTCTACAAGCGCGTTGACACCTGCGCCGCCGAGTTCGCCACTGACACTGCGTACCTGTACTCCACCTACGAGGAAGAGTGCGAAGCTGCGCCGTCGGGCCGCGACAAGATCATCATCCTGGGTGGCGGTCCGAACCGTATCGGCCAGGGCATCGAGTTCGACTACTGCTGCGTACACGCCGCCCTCGCGCTGCGCGAAGACGGGTACGAGACCATCATGGTCAACTGCAACCCGGAAACCGTTTCCACTGACTACGACACGTCCGACCGTCTCTACTTCGAGCCGGTAACCCTGGAAGACGTGCTGGAAATCTGCCGCGTCGAGAAGCCAAAAGGCGTGATCGTGCAGTACGGCGGCCAAACCCCGCTGAAACTGGCGCGTGCCCTGGAAGCGGCCGGTGTGCCGATCATCGGTACCAGCCCTGACGCCATCGACCGTGCCGAAGACCGTGAGCGCTTCCAGCAAATGGTTGAGCGCCTGAACCTGCGTCAGCCGCCAAACGCCACTGTGCGCAGCGAAGATGAAGCCATTCGCGCAGCCAGCAAGATCGGCTACCCGCTGGTGGTGCGTCCGTCCTACGTATTGGGCGGTCGGGCGATGGAAATCGTCTACGAAGAAGAAGAACTCAAGCGCTACCTGCGTGACGCGGTGAAAGTCTCCAACGACAGCCCGGTGCTGCTGGACCACTTCCTCAACTGCGCCATCGAAATGGACGTGGACGCGGTGTGCGACGGTACCGACGTAGTGATCGGCGCGATCATGCAGCACATCGAACAGGCTGGCGTTCACTCCGGTGACTCCGCTTGTTCGCTGCCGCCGTACTCGCTGCCGGCGCACATCCAGGACGAGATGCGTGAGCAGGTCAAGAAAATGGCCCTGGAGCTGGGCGTGGTCGGCCTGATGAACGTACAGTTGGCGCTGCAAGGCGAAGACATCTACGTCATCGAAGTGAACCCGCGTGCTTCGCGTACCGTGCCATTTGTTTCCAAGTGCATCGGTGTGTCCCTGGCCATGATCGCTGCCCGCGTGATGGCCGGTAAGACCCTGAAGGAAATCGGCTTCACCAAGGAAATCATTCCGAACTTCTACAGCGTGAAAGAGGCGGTGTTCCCATTCGCCAAATTCCCTGGTGTGGACCCGATCCTGGGCCCAGAGATGAAGTCCACCGGTGAAGTGATGGGTGTGGGCGATACCTTCGGTGAGGCGTTCGCCAAGGCCCAGATGGGCGCCAGCGAAGTGCTGCCGACCGGCGGTACTGCGTTTATCAGCGTGCGTGATGATGACAAACCACTGGTTGCAGGCGTGGCCCGTGATCTGATCAACTTGGGCTTTGAAGTCGTGGCTACTGCCGGGACCGCCAAGCTGATCGAAGCTGCCGGCCTGAAAGTACGTCGCGTGAACAAGGTGACGGAAGGCCGTCCGCACGTGGTCGACATGATCAAGAATGACGAAGTCACGCTGATCATCAATACCACCGAAGGTCGCCAGTCGATCGCGGACTCCTACTCCATTCGTCGTAATGCCTTGCAGCACAAGATCTACTGCACTACCACCATTGCTGCTGGCGAAGCCATCTGCGAAGCGCTCAAGTTCGGTCCGGAAAAGACCGTGCGTCGCTTGCAGGATCTACACGCAGGATTGAAGGCATGACCAAATACCCAATGACCGTCCAGGGCTTCAAGGCCCTGGAAGAGGAGCACGCCCATCTGACCAAGGTCGTCCGTCCGAAGCTGAGCCAGGACATCGGTACGGCCCGCGAGCTGGGCGACTTGAAGGAAAACGCCGAATACCACGCTGCTCGTGAGCAGCAGGGTATGGTCGAGGCGCGGATCCGTGATATCGAAGGCCGCCTGCAGAATTCGGTGGTGATCGACGTAACGACCATTCCGAAGACCGGCAAAGTGATTTTTGGCACTACCGTGGAAATCGCCAATGTCGAAACTGACGAGAGCGTGGTTTACCACATCGTCGGTGAGGACGAGGCTGACTTCAAACTTGGCAAGATCTCCGTTGGTTCGCCACTGGCCCGCGCCTTGATTGCCAAGGAAGAGGGTGAAACGGTGATCGTTAAGACGCCAGGTGGCATGATCGAGTACGAGATTGTTGAAGTTCGTCACATCTGAAAGACGGCGCCCGCTTCGTGCGGGCGCCATGCTTTGGCAGCTTGCCCAGATGCTGTGGGTGGGCGGTCTATGGTTGTTGCACATCGGTGTGCTGCCGGTGTTGGGCCTGATTGGTCTGGCACCGCTGCTGATCGATGAACTCAACGGAATGCTGAGTGCGCTGCTGGTGGGTTTTGCGGCGGCGTGCGTGACGCTCCAGGCATTGGTGCTGGTCAAGGCCGAGGGTTTGGAGAGTTTGTGGCGGGATATTCGCGGCCAACTGCTGTTGATGGCGCTGTATGCGTGCGCAATGTTTTGCGTGGTGCATGTTTGGCTGCCGGAAGCGTTGCGCTGGCAGCTATTCAGCTATCTTGTGCTAGGGTTCTCCGGCCTGGTGCTGGTTATACAGCCGGCACCGGGATGGAGCGGCAGGGCGCGCGAAGCACGCCCGTGACCCTTGTATTACTTGAAGCGGTGTACGTTCGACAGCTGCTTGTTGACGCTGAAGTTCTTGCGATACAGCAGTGCCATCTTGCCGATGACCTGTACCAGGTCTGCCTTGCCGACCTTGCACAGTTCTGCAATGGCGGCCAAACGCGCTTCGCGGTCAAGGATGTTGACCTTGATCTTGATCAGTTCGTGATCGCCCAATGCGCGTTCCAGTTCGGCTAACACACCTTCAGTCAAACCGTTGTCTGCCACAATCAGAACTGGTTTCAGATGGTGGCCAATGGATTTGTACTGTTTCTTCTGCTCTTGAGTGAGCGGCATAATCTGACCCCTGCGTCTGATCTTGTAAAAAGCGGCGGCCAGTTTACCCGAGCGAGTCCGGGACCGCCCAGTTAATCACGACCCGTTTTATTTTTCGAGGTGGCCCGTGGCCCGTTCCAAAACCAGCCTTAAGTGGCTACAAGAGCATTTCAACGATCCTTACGTCAAAAAGGCGCAAAAGGACGGCTACCGTTCCCGGGCCAGCTACAAACTGCTGGAGATCCAGGACAAGGACAAATTGATTCGTCCAGGCATGAGCGTTATCGACCTTGGCGCAGCCCCTGGTGGCTGGTCCCAAGTGACCAGTCGTCTGATTGGTGGGCAAGGTCGGTTGATCGCGTCCGACATCCTTGAGATGGACAGCATCCCGGATGTGACCTTTGTACACGGCGACTTCACCCAGGACACGGTATTGGCCGAGATCCTCGAGGCTGTGGGAAATTCGCAGGTAGACCTTGTGATTTCCGACATGGCCCCCAATATGAGTGGATTACCGGCCGTTGATATGCCGCGAGCCATGTTCCTTTGCGAATTGGCACTGGATCTGGCAGGTCGGGTTTTGCGTCCGGGTGGTGATTTCCTGGTGAAAGTCTTCCAGGGCGAAGGTTTTGACGAGTACCACAAGAACATTCGCAAATTGTTCGACAAGGTACAAACGCGCAAACCTGACTCTTCGCGAGACCGGTCACGCGAGCAATACCTGCTGTGCCGCGGCTTCCGTGGTGTCGAAGGTGCGGAGAGCGAAGAGCGTTTTTGAGGAATTCGAGGAGGGCGATAGGTTTTTTTATATCGCTTTCGTCACGAAGCTTTACGAATATTGTGTAGTCAAAGTTTCACAAAGGGTTACAGACGGCGCCTGCCAGAGTTGTAGGTAATGTAGTAAGTTAGGCCGGTGAATATCATGCGAAGCGCGCGCCAGTAGCGGAGCTTGCTTCAGAGGGTAGTTAATTGAACGATATGGCAAAGAATCTGATCCTGTGGTTGATCATCGCGGCTGTCCTGGTGACGGTGATGAACAACTTCTCCAGCCCTAACGAGCCGCAGACCCTCAACTATTCCGACTTCATCCAGCAAGTTAAGGATGGCAAGGTCGAGCGCGTAGCGGTTGATGGCTACGTAATCACCGGCAAGCGCAACGATGGCGACAGCTTCAAGACCATTCGTCCGGCAATCCAGGACAACGGTCTGATCGGCGACCTGGTGGATAACCACGTAGTGGTTGAAGGCAAGCAGCCTGAACAGCAGAGCATCTGGACTCAGCTATTGGTAGCGAGCTTCCCGATCCTGGTGATTATCGCCGTGTTCATGTTCTTCATGCGCCAGATGCAAGGTGGTGCGGGAGGCAAGGGCGGGCCGATGAGCTTTGGCAAGAGCAAGGCGCGCCTGCTCTCTGAAGACCAGGTGAAAACCACCCTGGCTGACGTCGCAGGTTGTGATGAAGCCAAGGAAGAAGTCGGTGAGCTGGTCGAGTTTCTGCGCGATCCGGGCAAGTTCCAGCGCCTGGGCGGTCGCATTCCTCGCGGCGTACTGATGGTGGGTCCTCCGGGTACCGGTAAAACCTTGCTGGCCAAGGCGATTGCCGGCGAAGCCAAGGTGCCGTTCTTTACCATTTCCGGTTCTGACTTCGTCGAGATGTTCGTCGGTGTGGGTGCCAGCCGTGTTCGCGATATGTTCGAACAGGCCAAGAAGCACGCACCGTGCATCATCTTCATCGATGAAATCGATGCCGTGGGTCGCCATCGTGGCGCCGGCATGGGTGGCGGTCATGATGAGCGTGAGCAGACCCTCAACCAATTGCTGGTTGAGATGGACGGCTTTGAAATGAATGACGGCATCATCGTCATTGCCGCGACCAACCGTCCGGACGTGCTCGACCCTGCGTTGCTGCGTCCAGGCCGTTTCGACCGTCAGGTTGTGGTTGGCCTGCCGGATATTCGCGGTCGCGAACAGATCCTGAAAGTACACATGCGCAAAGTGCCAATGGGTGACGACGTGGCTCCGGCCGTGATTGCCCGTGGTACGCCAGGCTTCTCCGGTGCCGACCTGGCCAACCTGGTCAACGAGGCTTCGTTGTTCGCTGCCCGTACCGGCAAGCGCATTGTTGAAATGAAAGAGTTCGAACTGGCCAAAGACAAGATCATGATGGGTGCCGAGCGCAAATCCATGGTCATGTCCGAGAAAGAGAAGCAGAACACCGCCTATCACGAAGCCGGTCACGCCATTGTTGGTCGCGTTGTGCCTGAGCATGACCCGGTTTACAAAGTGTCGATCATTCCACGTGGCCGTGCGCTGGGTGTGACCATGTTCCTGCCGGAAGAGGATCGTTACAGCCTCTCCAAGCGTGCACTGATCAGCCAGATCTGTTCTCTCTATGGCGGCCGGATTGCTGAAGAGATGACGCTTGGCTTTGACGGTGTGACCACTGGTGCTTCCAACGACATCATGCGTGCCAGCCAGATTGCACGGAACATGGTGACCAAGTGGGGCTTGTCGGAGAAGCTCGGTCCTTTGATGTATGCCGAGGAAGAAGGTGAAGTGTTCCTGGGTCGTGGTGGTGGCGGTCAAGCTGCCAGCTTCTCGGGTGAGACGGCCAAGTTGATCGACTCCGAAGTGCGCAGCATCATTGATCAGTGCTACGGCACGGCCAAGCAGATCCTGACGGATAACCGCGACAAGCTGGATGCAATGGCTGATGCGCTGATGAAGTACGAAACCATTGATGCTGATCAGATCGACGACATCATGGCGGGTCGCACACCGCGTGAGCCTCGGGATTGGGAAGGTGGTTCGGGTACTTCGGGCACCCCGCCTGTGGTACAGAACGAACGTCCCGAAGCCCCGATCGGCGGCCCGGCAGCTGACCACTAAGGTTTGAAATGACTTCTGCGCTGTCCTCCACCCGGTTGCCTTGCGGCAACCGGGTTCTTGATTTGGCCCATACACATGTCATGGGCATTCTTAATGTAACCCCCGATTCTTTTTCTGATGGCGGCCGCTTCAGCCAGCAAGATGCCGCGTTGCGTCATGCGGAGGCGATGGTGGCGGCTGGCGCGACCTTGATTGATATCGGTGGTGAGTCAACCCGGCCGGGCGCTCGCGTAGTTTCCCCGTTGGAGGAGCTTGAGCGGGTCGCGCCAATCGTCGAGCAGATCGCTCGTGAGCTGGACGTGATTATCTCGGTGGACACCTCCACTCCCGCTGTAATGCGCGAGACGGCGCGCCTCGGTGCCGGGCTGATCAACGATGTGCGCTCGCTTCAGCGTGATGGTGCCCTGGATGCGGCGGCGGCAACCGGACTGCCGGTGTGCCTAATGCATATGTTGGGCGAGCCCGGCAATATGCAGGACAGCCCGCACTACGATGATCTCGTGGGTGAGGTGAGTGGTTTTCTTGCGCAAAGAATGGCTGAGTGCACCAAGGTGGGCATCGCCGCCGAAAAGATTATCCTGGATCCCGGGTTTGGCTTCGCCAAGACCCTGCAACACAACTTGAGCCTGTTCAAACATATGGAAGCCTTGCACGCGCTCGGTCGGCCCCTGTTGGTTGGCGTGTCGCGCAAGAGCATGATAGGGCTGGCCCTGAATCGCCCGGTGGGTGAGCGGTTGTACGGTGGCCTGGCGTTGGCGGCACTTGCCGTGACCAAGGGCGCGCGTATTTTGCGGGTGCATGACGTCGCCGAGACGGTTGATGTGGTGCGCATGCTGGCCGCGGTAGAATCAGCCGAATAAGAATGATGGAGCACTTATGACTAAAAAATATTTTGGCACCGACGGTATTCGTGGTCGGGTCGGCGAATTCCCGATTACTCCTGATTTTATGCTCAAGCTGGGTTGGGCCGCCGGTATGGCGTTCCGCAGCATGGGCGCTTGCCGCATCCTGGTGGGCAAAGACACCCGCATCTCGGGCTACATGTTCGAGTCTGCGCTGGAGGCGGGTCTGTCTGCTGCAGGCGCCGATGTGATGCTGCTGGGGCCAATGCCGACACCGGCAATCGCTTACCTGACGCGTACGTTCCACGCTGAAGCCGGTATCGTGATCAGTGCCTCGCACAATCCCCATGATGACAACGGCATCAAGTTCTTCTCGGGCCAGGGCACCAAGCTGCCGGACGAGATCGAGCTGATGATCGAAGAGTTGCTGGATGCGCCGATGACGGTGGTTGAGTCCAGCAAGTTGGGCAAGGTCTCGCGCATCAATGACGCTTCGGGCCGTTACATCGAGTTCTGCAAGAGCAGCGTGCCGACCAGTACCAATTTTGCCGGCCTCAAAATTGTTGTCGATTGTGCTCACGGCGCGACCTACAAGGTGGCGCCCAGCGTATTCAAGGAGCTGGGCGCCGATGTGACGGTGCTCTCGGCCCAGCCAAATGGTTTGAATATCAACCATAACTGCGGCTCGACGCATATGGAGCAGCTGCAGGCTGCTGTCCTGGCCGAGCACGCCGACCTCGGTATTGCCTTCGATGGCGACGGCGACCGTGTGTTGATGGTGGACCACACAGGTGCGGTGGTGGATGGTGATGAGTTGTTGTTCATTATTGCTCGCGACCTGCATGAGCGTAACAAGCTGCAAGGCGGCGTGGTTGGCACGCTGATGAGCAATCTTGGGCTTGAGTTGGCTTTGGCCGAGCTAGGGATACCGTTTGTTCGTGCCAATGTCGGCGACCGTTATGTCATCGCCGAACTGTTGGAGCGTAACTGGCTGGTAGGTGGTGAGAACTCGGGGCACGTGGTTTGCTTCCAGCACACCACCACGGGCGATGCCATTATTGCAGCGCTGCAGGTGTTGCTGTCCTTGCGTCGTCGCAAGGAAAGTCTTGCGCAAGCGCGCCAGGCGCTGCGCAAATGCCCGCAAGTTTTGCTGAACGTACGCTTTGCCGGTGGCGAAAACCCCATCGAGCACCCTGCTGTCAAAGACGCCTGCGAGCGCGTGACCCTGGCAATGGCGGGGCGTGGCCGCGTGTTGCTGCGCAAGTCCGGCACAGAGCCGCTGGTGCGTGTCATGGTCGAAGGCGAGGACGAAACACAGGTTCGCGGCCATGCCGAAGACCTGGCAAAACTGGTAACTGAAATTTGCGCCTGAATTCGGCTTGCCAGTGATGATGTGGTTGGGTAACATCTGCGCCCACTTTGACCGACGAGGTACAGCATGCGTCGCACTATGGTAGCTGGTAACTGGAAGATGCACGGTACCCGCGCCAGTGTCGCTGAGCTGATCAATGGCCTTCGTCACTTGGCTTTGCCTAGCGGTGTTGATGTTGCGGTTTTCCCGCCTTGCTTGCATATCAACCAAGTGGTTGATGGCTTGAAAGGCAAGTCGATTCAGGTCGGCGCGCAGAACTCTGCGGTGGAACCCATGCAAGGTGCGTTGACCGGTGAGATTTCACCGAGTCAGCTGGTTGATGCGGGTTGCTCCTATGTGCTTGTCGGGCACTCCGAGCGTCGTCAGATGATGGGCGAGCGTGATGGGACACTCAATCGCAAGTTCGCAGCGGCACAGGCTTGTGGCTTGATTCCAGTGTTGTGCATAGGGGAGACCCTGGAGCAGCGTGAATCGGGCAAGACTCTTGAAGTTGTCTCGCGTCAGCTGGGCAGCATCATCGAGGGGCTGGGTGTTGGTGCGTTTGCAAAGGCAGTAATCGCTTACGAGCCGGTCTGGGCCATTGGTACCGGGCTGACTGCTACACCGCAACAAGCGCAGGATGTGCATGCAGCCATTCGCGCTCAGTTAGCGGCAGAGAATTCTGAAGTCGCGCAAGGTGTGCGGCTTCTATACGGCGGCAGCGTGAAGGCGGCCAATGCGGTCGAACTGTTCGGCATGCCGGATATCGATGGGGGGCTCATTGGTGGGGCTTCCCTGAATGCAGATGAGTTCGGTGCGATTTGTCGCGCCGCGGGAAACTGAAAAAATGCTGGAAACAGTCGTAGTCGTTTTTCATCTGTTGGCTGCCCTGGGCGTAGTTGCCCTGGTTTTGTTGCAACAGGGTAAAGGTGCGGATGCTGGTGCGTCTTTCGGTGCAGGTGCTTCAAATACTGTGTTCGGAAGCCAAGGTTCCTCTACCTTTCTTAGTAAGTTTACTGCTATACTTGCCGCCGGTTTCTTCATAACCAGCTTGGGGTTAGGTTACTTTGCTAAAGAGAAAGCTCATGTGCTGACTCAAGTAGGTCTCCCAAACCCAGCAGTGTTGGAAGTACCAAAAGCAAAACCGGCTTCTGATGATGTCCCGGTGCTTCAAGAGCAAAAGTCGGCTACTCCAGCGACTGACGTACCTCCAGCTCAAGAGCAGAAGTAAGAAGGGTTGTAAGCGCTGTATTGCCGAGGTGGTGGAATTGGTAGACACGCAACCTTGAGGTGGTTGTGCCCATAGGGTGTAGGGGTTCGAGTCCCCTTCTCGGTACCAATTATCAGGAGAGCCCGCTGTTGCGGGCTTTCTTGTAGGTGGAAGGTTACATTGACCCTGTAAGGGATCGGTCGTATACTTCCGCCCCAGCTTTGTCGCGGGGTGGAGCAGTCTGGTAGCTCGTCGGGCTCATAACCCGAAGGTCGTCGGTTCAAATCCGGCCCCCGCAACCAGTTTTAGCGGAGCCCCTTTTAAGGGGCTTTTTGTTAGCTGGATACTTTCAACGCCGCTGTTCGACGGCGTTTCAAGGATGGGCGTTTCGCCCATTTTTTTATTTTGCACAGCATGCACATACATGCACGAGGGGGTTCAGGTGTCGAGCAAGCTAGAAGAGTTGCAGGCCTTGCTGGCCCCGGTGGTCGTGGCCCTAGGCTATGAATGCTGGGGTATTGAGTTTTCGGCTCAAGGTCGCCACTCAATGTTGCGCGTTTATATCGATAAAGAGGGCGGCGTGCTGGTGGACGATTGTGCCATTGTCAGCCGTCAGATCAGCGGTGTGCTGGATGTTGAAGATCCAATCGCCGTTGAATACACCCTCGAAGTTTCCTCGCCAGGCATGGAACGCCCACTGTTCACTATTGATCAGTTTGCAAAATTTGCCGGTGAACAAGTGAAGATCAAGCTGCGCTCTCCCTTTGAAGGGCGACGCAACTTTCAGGGCCTTCTGCGCGGTGTAGAAGAACAGGATGTCGTGGTGCAGGTAGAAGACCATGAGTTCCTGTTGCCGATCGATATGATCGACAAGGCCAACATTATTCCCAGTTTTGACTGAGACGCGGATCCCGCGGATCCAATGGCTTGCGAAAGGCGAGGCGTACGATGAGCAAAGAAGTACTGCTGGTTGTTGAGTCGGTATCCAATGAAAAGGGCGTACCGGCAAACGTGATTTTTGAAGCGCTGGAGCTGGCCCTGGCCACTGCTACCAAAAAGCGTTTTGAAGACGAAGTTGATCTGCGTGTGGAAATCAACCGCCACACCGGTGCCTATGAGACTTTCCGTCGCTGGACGGTCGTCGAAGAAGCCGATCTTGATGATCCGGCCATCGAAACCTGGCCGAGCAAGGTTGCGCAAACGCATCCGGGCGCCCAGGTCGGTGACGTCGTCGAAGAAAAGATCGAGTCGATCGAATTCGGCCGTATTGCTGCACAGACCGCCAAGCAGGTCATCGTGCAGAAGGTTCGCGAAGCCGAGCGCGCTCAAGTCGTTGACGCTTATCGCGAGCGCCTGGGTGAAATCATCTCCGGCACCGTGAAAAAAGTGACCCGCGACAACGTGATCGTCGACCTGGGCAACAACGCCGAAGCGTTGCTGGCTCGCGAAGACATCATTTCTCGCGAAACCTTCCGTGTCGGCGTGCGTCTGCGTGCGCTGCTCAAGGAAATCCGCACCGAGAACCGCGGCCCTCAGCTGATCCTGTCGCGCACCGCGCCGGAAATGCTGATCGAGCTGTTCCGCATCGAAGTGCCGGAAATCGCCGAAGGCCTGATCGAAGTCATGGCTGCGTCCCGCGACCCGGGTTCGCGCGCCAAGATCGCGGTCCGCTCCAAGGACAAACGCATCGACCCGCAAGGTGCTTGCATTGGTATGCGCGGTTCGCGCGTCCAGGCAGTGTCGGGCGAGTTGGGCGGTGAGCGTGTCGACATCGTCCTGTGGGACGATAACCCGGCGCAGTTTGTGATCAACGCCATGTCGCCAGCTGAAGTGGCGGCAATTATTGTTGACGAGGATGCCCATGCAATGGACATCGCCGTTGGCGCAGACAATCTGGCTCAGGCCATTGGTCGTGGTGGTCAGAACGTGCGTCTGGCCAGCCAACTGACCGGCTGGACCCTGAACGTGATGACCGAATCGGACATCCAGGCTAAGCAGCAAGCTGAAACTGGTGACATCCTGCGCAACTTCATCGACGAGCTGGAAGTCGACGAAGACCTGGCGCAGGTGCTGGTAGATGAAGGCTTCACCAGCCTGGAAGAGATTGCCTACGTACCGTTGGAAGAAATGCTCAACATCGACGGCTTTGACGAAGACACCGTCAACGAGCTTCGCGCTCGGGCCAAGGATCGCTTGTTGACTAAAGCCATCGCTACTGAGGAAAAGCTGGCAGACGCCCATCCGGCCGAAGACCTGCTCTCGCTTGAGGGTATGGACAAGGATTTGGCGATGGAACTGGCGGTGCGCGGCGTAATTACCCGCGAAGACCTGGCCGAGCAGTCTATTGACGATCTGCTCGACATCGACGGCATTGACGATGATCGTGCCGGCAAGTTGATCATGGCCGCCCGAGCCCATTGGTTCGAGTAACTAGGCGCGGCCTGAGGAGAGAAGTGCATGACGCAAGTCACGGTGAAACAACTGGCCGATGAGGTCAAAACACCGGTAGAGCGCCTGTTGCAGCAGATGCGTGAGGCAGGTCTGCCGCACACCGCCGCCGATGAAGGTGTGAGCGATAGTGAGAAGCAGTCTTTGCTGACTCACTTGAAGAGCAGCCACAAGGCGAAAGTGGAAGAACCGCGCAAGATTACATTGCAGCGCAAAACCACCAGCACCCTGCGTGTTGCTGGTAGCAAGAGCATCAGCGTTGAAGTACGCAAGAAGAAAGTCTTCGTACAGCGCAGCCCGGAAGAAATCGAAGCCGAGCGCAAACGCGAGCTGGAAGAACGTCGCGCAGTAGAAAATGCTGCTCGTCAGAAGGCTGAAGAAGAAGCCAAGCGTCGCGCCGAAGAAGAAGCGCGTCGCCAGCCTGCTGCTGCGCAACCTGCTGGTACTGAAGCGGTCGCCACGCCTAGCGCTCCTGTAGAAGCTGTGCGTGAGGCCGCTCCGGTTGCCGCCGCACCGGCTCCAGCAGCTGATCGCAAGCGCGACGAACCTCGTCGTCCGGACAAACCACGTGCCGACGACAACAATCGTCGCAGTGGCGGTGGTGATGGCGAGCGTAAAAACGCTCCGCATCGCGCTTCGGTCAAAGAGAAGGCGCCTGCTCCACGCGTTGCCCCACGTACTACCGACGAAGAAAGCGATAGCTTCCGTCGTGGTGGTCGCGGCAAGGCCAAGCTGAAAAAGCGCAACGCCCACGGTTTCCAGAGCCCAACCGGCCCTGTCGTGCGTGATGTGCAGATCGGCGAGACCATTTCTGTTGGCGATCTCGCCAATCAGATGTCGGTCAAGGCAGCTGAAATCATCAAGTTCATGTTCAAACTGGGTACTCCAGCGACCATCAACCAGGTGCTTGATCAGGAAACTGCTCAACTGGTAGCCGAAGAACTGGGCCACAAAGTGACCCTGGTCAGCGACACCGCCCTGGAAGATTCCCTGGCCGAGTCCCTGAAGTTTGAAGGTGAGACGTTCTCCCGTGCGCCAGTTGTGACCGTAATGGGTCACGTTGACCATGGTAAGACCTCGCTGCTCGACTACATCCGTCGTGCCAAGGTAGCTGCTGGCGAAGCCGGCGGTATCACTCAGCACATCGGTGCATACCACGTTGAAACCGAGCGCGGTATGGTCACCTTCCTGGACACCCCTGGCCACGCTGCGTTTACCGCAATGCGTGCTCGTGGTGCCAAGGCGACTGACATCGTGATCCTGGTAGTTGCAGCGGACGACGGCGTGATGCCGCAGACCATTGAAGCTGTTCAGCACGCCAAGGCCGCTGGTGTTCCACTGGTAGTTGCAGTGAACAAAATCGACAAGCCGGGCGCCGATCTCGATCGCATCCGTAGCGAACTGTCGGTGCACGGCGTGACTTCCGAAGAGTGGGGCGGTGATACGCCATTCGTCTCGGTGTCGGCGAAAGTCGGTACTGGCGTAGACGAACTGCTCGAAGCTGTTCTGCTGCAAGCCGAAGTCCTGGAACTCAAAGCAACTCCATCGGCCCCGGGTCGCGGTGTTGTGGTTGAATCGCGTCTCGACAAGGGTCGTGGCCCGGTTGCAACCGTTCTGGTTCAAGACGGTACCCTGCGCCAAGGCGACATGGTCCTGGTCGGTTCGAACTATGGCCGTGTACGTGCCATGCTCGACGAGAACGGCAAGCCAATCAAGGAAGCCGGTCCTTCCATCCCAGTCGAAATTCTCGGCCTGGACGGTACACCGGACGCTGGCGACGAGATGAGCGTGCTGTCTGACGAGAAGAAAGCCCGTGAAGTGGCTCTGTTCCGTCAAGGCAAGTTCCGCGAAGTCAAGCTGGCCCGTGCTCACGCCGGCAAGCTGGAAAACATCTTCGAGAACATGGGCCAGGCAGAGAAGAAGACGCTTAACATCGTCCTCAAATCTGACGTTCGTGGTTCCCTCGAGGCGTTGAACGGCGCCTTGAACGGCCTGGGTAACGACGAAGTGCAAGTGCGCGTTGTCGGTGGCGGTGTCGGTGGTATCACCGAATCCGACGCCAACCTGGCACTGGCTTCCAACGCTGTACTGTTCGGCTTCAACGTGCGTGCCGATGCTGGCGCTCGCAAGATCGTCGAGCAGGAAGGCCTGGACATGCGTTACTACAACGTCATCTACGACATCATCGAAGACGTCAAGAAAGCCCTTACCGGCATGCTTGGCAGCGATGTCCGGGAGAATATCCTGGGTGTTGCCGAGGTGCGTGACGTGTTCCGCTCGCCGAAATTCGGTGCGATCGCCGGTTGCATGGTTATCGAAGGTACTGTGTTCCGTAACCGTCCGATCCGTGTACTGCGTGAAGACATCGTTATCTTCGAAGGCGAGCTGGAATCCCTGCGCCGCTTCAAGGATGACGCTTCCGAAGTACGTGCCGGCATGGAATGCGGTATCGGCGTCAAGAGCTACAACGACGTCAAGGCTGGCGACAAGATCGAAGTCTACGAGAAGGTCCAGGTTGCTCGCAGCCTCTAACTCGCGCACTTCCGGAGCCACGCCGCGTGTGGGCATGCAAATGCCCCGCGCAGCGTACGGACTCTAAACGCAACGCCCGGTCTGGCTTTTGTCAGGCCGGGCGTTTGCCGCTTTCAGACCCCACGGGTTTCACCGTGTGGCAGTAACAGGTAACAAGACATGGCAAAAGAATACAGCCGTACCCAACGTATCGGCGATCAGATGCAGCGTGAGCTGGCCCAACTGATCCGTCGCGAAGTCAAAGACCCGCGCGTTGGCCTGGTCACCATCACCGCCGTTGAAGTGAGCCGTGACGTGGGTCACGCCAAGATCTTCATCACCGTGATGGGGCAGGACAACAGCGAAGAAATCGCGCAAAGCATCAAGGTGCTCAACTCGGCTGCAGGCTTCCTGCGCATGCAGTTGGCCCGTGAAATGAAGCTGCGCAGTGTTCCCCAGTTGCACTTCCACTACGACGAAAGCGTCGTGCGTGGTGCGCACCTGTCGGCATTGATCGAGCGCGCCGTGGCTGAAGACAGCCAGCACCCGTCCACACCTGAAGACGCCAAGGAGTAAGCGGTGGCTCAGGTCAAACGTATCCGTCGCAACGTCAGCGGCATCATTCTGCTCGACAAGCCCATTGGCTTTACCTCCAATGCCGCGCTGCAGAAGGTTCGCTGGCTGCTCAATGCCGAGAAGGCCGGGCACACCGGCAGCCTCGATCCATTGGCCACCGGCGTGCTGCCGTTGTGCTTTGGCGAGGCCACCAAGTTCTCGCAATACCTGCTCGATTCCGACAAGGGTTACGAAACCCTCATGCAACTGGGCAAGACCACCACCACGGCGGATGCCGAAGGTGATGTGCTACAGGTTCGCGACGTGACCGTTGGTCGTGCTGATATCGAGGCCGTTTTACCCGCTTTTCGTGGGCAAATCAGTCAGATACCGCCGATGTACTCGGCGCTCAAGCGTGATGGCCAGCCTCTTTACAAGCTGGCACGTGCGGGCGAAGTAGTGGAGCGCGAACCGCGTTCTGTTACTATTGCGCGGCTTGAATTGCTCGCCAGTGAAGGCGACACCGCACGATTGTCGGTGGACTGCAGCAAAGGCACCTATATTCGTACCCTGGTGGAAGATATCGGTGAGCAACTGGGCTGTGGTGCATACGCAGCAGAGCTGCGACGTACTCAGGCCGGACCTTTCACCCTGGCCCAGACGGTCACGCTGGAAGAGTTGGAAGCGGTACACGCCGAAGGCGGCAATGAAGCAGTTGATCGCTTCCTGATGCCATCGGACAGTGGTTTGCTGGATTGGCCATTGCTGCACTTCTCGGAGCACAGCGCGTTCTACTGGCTCAACGGCCAACCGGTACGTGCCCCGGACGCTCCAAAGTTCGGTATGGTGCGGGTACAGGATCATAACGGTCGCTTTATCGGTATCGGTGAAGTGAGCGAAGACGGGCGCATCGCGCCGCGTCGACTGATTCGGTCAGAATGACCGAACGAGTGTGGCTGTTAACAGGCACGGTCAACACTCATTTTTAGATACAGGGATTTGTCCCTGGCCTGTTGAGACTGCCCTTTGGGTGGTTTCCTGAAAAAAGGATTGCCTCATGGCTCTCGACGTTCAAGAAAAAGCACAAATCGTTGCTGACTATCAGCAAGCTGTTGGTGACACTGGTTCGCCAGAAGTGCAAGTTGCACTGCTGACCCACAACATCAACAAGCTGCAAGGTCACTTCAAGGCCAACGGTAAAGATCACCACTCCCGTCGTGGTCTGATCCGCATGGTAAACCAGCGCCGTAAGCTGCTGGACTACCTGAAAGGCAAGGATCTGGGTCGTTATCAGGCTCTGATCGGTCGCCTGGGTCTGCGTCGCTAATAAGCGATTGCGCTAGAGGTTGGTTGTCTGCCGTGTGTCAGTGGGATTCCCGCTGGCCCATGGCAGGCTCCCAGCCTCAAGTTTTATCTGGATACACGTTTTACCCTGGACGAGCGTCGGGCCGATTCCCGGCATTGCCCAAGAATTTCGCAAGAAGACAAGTTCCCCCAAGAGCCACAAAGAAGGTAGGACACCGTGAACCCGGTTATCAAAAAATTCCAGTTCGGTCAGTCGACCGTTACCCTCGAGACAGGCCGTATCGCCCGTCAAGCCTCCGGCGCAGTGCTGGTTACCGTTGACGACGACGTTACCGTGTTGGTAACCGTTGTTGGCGCCAAGACCGCTGACCCGAGCAAAGGCTTCTTCCCACTTTCCGTTCACTACCAGGAAAAGACTTACGCTGCCGGTAAGATCCCTGGCGGTTTCTTCAAGCGTGAAGGCCGTCCTTCCGAGAAAGAAACCCTGACTTCCCGACTGATCGACCGTCCGATCCGTCCGCTGTTCCCAGAAGGCTTCATGAACGAAGTGCAGGTTGTCTGCACCGTCGTTTCCACCAGCAAGAAGACCGATCCGGACATCGCTGCGATGATCGGTACCTCGGCTGCCCTGGCTATCTCCGGCATTCCTTTCGATGGCCCGATCGGCGCTGCGCGCGTTGCTTTCCACGAAAGCACCGGCTACCTGCTGAACCCGACTTACGAGCAACAGAAAGCGTCGAGCCTGGACATGGTCGTTGCCGGTACTTCTGAAGCCGTATTGATGGTTGAATCGGAAGCCAAAGAGCTGACCGAAGACCAGATGCTGGGCGCCGTACTGTTTGCTCACGACGAGTTCCAGTCCGTGATCAAGGCCGTTAAAGAACTGGCTGCCGAAGCTGCCAAGCCAACATGGGCCTGGGCTCCACAAGCTGAGGCAACTGAACTGCTGGGCGCTATCCGCTCCGAGTTCGGTGCTGCCATCTCCGATGCCTACACCATCACCGTCAAGGCAGACCGTTACGCGCGCCTGGGCGAGCTGAAGGATCAGGTTGTAGCCAAGCTGTCCGGTGAAGAAGGCCAGCCTTCTTCCAGCGAAGTCAAAGCGGCCTTCGGCGAAATCGAATACCGCACCGTTCGCGAAAACATCGTTAACGGCAAGCCACGTATCGACGGTCGCGACACTCGCACCGTACGTCCGCTGAACATCGAAGTCGGCGTTCTGCCGAAGACTCACGGTTCGGCGCTGTTCACCCGTGGCGAAACCCAGGCTCTGGTCGTTGCAACACTGGGTACTGCCCGTGACGCACAACTGCTGGACACCCTGGAAGGCGAGAAAAAAGACCCGTTCATGCTGCACTACAACTTCCCTCCGTTCTCGGTGGGCGAGTGTGGTCGCATGGGTGGCGCTGGTCGTCGCGAAATCGGTCACGGCCGCCTGGCTCGTCGTTCGATCTCCGCAATGCTGCCTGCTGCCGACGTGTTCCCGTACACCATCCGTGTTGTGTCGGAAATCACCGAGTCCAACGGTTCCAGCTCCATGGCTTCCGTGTGCGGTGCTTCCCTGGCGCTGATGGACGCTGGTGTACCGATGAAGGCACCGGTTGCCGGTATCGCCATGGGCCTGGTTAAAGAAGGCGAGAAGTTCGCCATCCTGACCGACATCCTGGGCGACGAAGACCACCTGGGCGACATGGACTTCAAGGTAGCCGGTACCGCTAAAGGTGTTACCGCGCTGCAGATGGACATCAAGATCAAGGGCATCACCGAAGAAATCATGGAAATCGCTCTGGGCCAAGCCCTGGAAGCGCGCCTGAACATCCTCGGTCAGATGAACCAGATCATTGGTCAGTCCCGCACCGAGCTGTCGGAAAATGCTCCGACCATGATCGCGATGAAAATCGACACCGACAAAATCCGTGATGTTATCGGTAAAGGCGGCGCGACCATCCGTGCGATCTGTGAAGAGACCAAGGCTTCGATCGACATCGAAGACGACGGCTCGATCAAGATCTTCGGCGAAACCAAGGAAGCGGCTGAAGCTGCACGTCAGCGCGTTCTGGGCATCACCGCTGAAGCCGAGATCGGCAAGATCTACGTAGGTAAGGTTGAGCGCATCGTCGACTTCGGCGCATTCGTCAACATCCTGCCGGGCAAAGACGGTCTGGTGCATATCTCCATGCTGAGCGACGCTCGCGTTGAGAAAGTCACCGACATTCTCAAAGAAGGCCAGGAAGTGGAAGTGCTGGTACTGGACGTGGACAACCGCGGCCGTATCAAGCTGTCCATCAAGGACGTGGCAGCAGCCAAGGCTTCGGGCGTTTAATTACCCGCTGGCTTTACGCTGAAAAAAAGGACTCTTCGGAGTCCTTTTTTTATGCCCGTAGGAAAGTACCGGGAAATCAGTCGCTTAGTAAATTCCAAAAACCGCAACTTGCATGCAGGCACGATCGACTTCATGCAAGATGCACGATTTCGAAAATTAGCTGTTTTCATAAGTTGTTGTTTATAAAGGATTTAATTCGGATCGGCGACTTGGCACACTGCCTGCAATAACCCTGTTAACGCTGCAGTATCAAGGTTTACGCACTGCAGACTTTTAATAAAACAGGAGTTACTCGTATGAAGAAGTTCGCTCTCGCTACTGCTACCGCTCTGACTCTGGCCATGGGTGCTAACGTAGCCTTTGCTCAGACTTCCCAAGCCCCAATGACCCTGGCGGCCGGTGAAATGACCAAGGCTAAAGAGTCCACTTCGGACACTTGGATCACCACCAAAGTAAAAGCTGATCTGCTGACCGAGAAAGGCATTCCTGGTTCGGACATCAAGGTAGAAACCAACAAAGGCGTGGTTTCCCTGTCCTCCACAGTCGCTATTTCTGACTCGCAGAAAGCCACTGCTGTAGCAATTACCAAGAAAATCAAAGGTGTTAAAGCTGTTTCCGCTGATGGCCTGATGGCTGGCGGCGTAGCTAAAGCCGACAACGTCGACAAAGCCAAGACCAGCACTTCGGACACCTGGATCACCACTAAAGTGAAATCCGATCTGGTTACCGAGAAAGGCATTCCTGGTACCGACATTAAAGTCGAAACCAACCACGGTGTAGTGTCGCTGTCGTCGACTGCTGCTGTGACCCAGGCGCAGAAAGACACCGCAGTTGCGATCACCAAGAAAATCAAAGGCGTTAAATCTGTATCGGCTGATGGTCTGACCGTTCAGTAACGCTACAAGCATCGTCTGAGCTAGACGGCGGCGGCTTAGGGTGAGTTAGATATCCACCCGATGCACCTCTGGAGTTCATGCGACCGACCACACGGATGTGGTCATTACAGGCCCCGGCACTTGTGTTGGGGCCTGTTCTATTCAGGCCTGGAATACACTTGTATGGCGGGTGGAGATAAAACTGTGGGAGCGGGCTTGCTCGCGAATGCGGTGTGTCAGTCACTGGAAATGTGCCTGATATACCGCATTCGCGAGCAAGCCCGCTCCCACATTTAGATATCTTTTAGTTGAATGTTACTCAGCATCCAGATGCATCGGTGTAACGACTCGACCATCTTTCTCTGCCTGCCCAAGGCTGGCGTCAATGAAGTACACCCGGTCATCTTCCAGCTGGCCTTTGTCCACCAGATAGTCCTTGATAGTGCTGGCACGGTCCTGCCCCAATTGACGCAGCAAGACGTCACTGGCGCCCCAGAACTTGATCAAGCCATCACGCAGCTTCGCGGTGCGATCATCGCTGCTCAGGTCTTTCCATTCAGCCGGCGGTTGTTGCTTGAGACGGGTGCGGTAGATGCCTTCGAGCAAGGGCGCTTTTTCCTTCTCCGGCACAACCAGCAAGGAAGCCTGGGCGGGCACTTTGTCGCCGCGACGCTGGAGGATTTTGTAGTAGTTGTACTGGTATTCACGCTCCAGGCGATCTGCGGCGATGAACGGGCCATCGCTGCTGGCGGCTGCCGTGCCTTCAATCTCAAGGCGCAGGGTAGGGCGCTCTTTCAGTGCCTTGGCCAAGGTGTTCAGGGCACCCTCGGCCTCTTTGTTCAGTTCGCTGGAGCCTGCGGCAAACGACACGTTACCCAGGTCTTCCGAGCCGCCACCGCTGACCAGCCCGCCGATAAACTTGAACGGCGCCGTGGCTGCGCGCACCACCAGATTGCGCAGGGTCTGCCACACAATCGGCATGACGCTGAACTGTGGGTTATTCAAGTCGCCGGTTACTGGCAGTTCGATGGAGATCTTGCCGTCAGTATCCTTGAGCAGCGCAATGGCCAAGCGAATCGGTAAATCGACTGCATCGGCACTGTCGACCTTCTCACCCAGTTGCAATTGCTCAACCACCACTTTGTTTTCAGCCTTCAGTTGGCCTTTGGTGATCACGTAGTGCAAATCGAGGTTGAGCCGGCCCTTGCGAATGCGGAAACCCGCGAACTTGCCGGAATATGGGGTCAAGGTGGTCAGTTCGACGCGCTTGAAGCTGGTGGCGATGTCCAGCGCTGCCATCGGGTCAAACGGGTTGACGCTGCCCTTGATCGTCACCGGCGCGTAGCGATCCACCTTACCCTTGATGTCGACGCTGGCCGGCTTGGCCTGGCGACTGTCGATAGTGCCAATCTGCCCGTTGAGTTGCTGGATAGCCGTGGCGAAGTTGGGCGTAAGGCTGAAGTCGGCGAAGTTGGCCGAGCCGTCGTTGATCGCAATCTGCCCAATATGAATACCCAATGGCTTGTCTTTGCTCGCCGCCGGCTTGGCCGCCGACTTGGCGCCACTGTCGGCTGGTTGCGGGATCAGCAAGTCATCGATATTGGTGGTGCGGTCATCGTTGATCATAAAGCGCGCATATGGCTGCAGCAGGTTGACCTTGTCGATCGACAGGCTGTCGCCGTGCTGGTAGTTCACGCCTTCGAGTACCAGACGCTGCCACTTGAGAAAGTCGCGGGTCTTGAGGGTGTCCAGGGTGTGCAACTGGTCGACCTGAGCGCGACCGGTAACCTGCAGCGCCAAGGGCTCGGTGCTTTTAAGGTTCACGTCCAGGTTGCTGCCCAACATGCCGCTGCGCAGTTCGAGGCGGATAAACGGGCTGATATAGGATTGCGCGACCCGCAGGTCAATGTCCTGGGTGTTCACTTTCAACTTGGCGCTGACCGGGTTGAGGTTGACCTCGCCGGTTGCGCTGATTTTGCCTTGCTTGCCCAGGCCGGAGTCGACCTTCAGGGTAAAGGGGCTCTTGTTGAGGCTGTCGAAGTTCTGCATGTCGACATTCAGCGGGCCTAACTCCAATGCAACTGCCGGTTTGGCAGCACGGTCCGCCAGGTGCACTTGATAGTTACGCAGTTGCACGTCCTTGAGCAGCACTTGCCAGGGTTTGCTCGGTGCGGCCGGTGCGGCGTTTGGCGTATCGGCGGTTGCAGGCGCGCTGGCAGGCTTGAGTTCCTTGGCCGGTTTGCTCGGTTGGCTGGCGAACAGTTTCTGCCAATCCAGTTGCCCATCGGCTTCGCGGGCGGCCCAGGTCTCCAGCTTGTTGCTGCGGATCTTGCCGACCACCACTTGCTGTTTGGCCAGATCCACCGTGGTTTCGCTGACGTCCAGGCGTTCCAGGCGCACCAGTGGCCGGCCGTCCGGCGCTTTGATCGCAAAGGGCGCGATGCTCGCGGCGGTGTTGGTCAGGTTCAGTTCGGTTTCTTTGGCCAGGCTGAATTTATACTCGGTGCTGAAGTTCAGCACGCCGTCTTCAAGCACCAGCGGCAGGGCGTCTCGTACATACGGCCACCAGGCTTTCATCTTGCCATCGGTGACTTTCAGGGTGCCTTCGGACGTGATCGGCACCAAGCTGAAATTGCCTTTCCAGTCGATCTGCCCGCCTTCAGGGCCGGCTGCCACCAGGGTCATGTCGGCGTTGTCTTCGGGCAAGGTGCTGAGGTTTTTCAGCTCGAAGTCGAGTTTGTCGTAGAGGAATTCAATCGGCTCGCTGGGGCGCAGGTCGCGAAAGTACACGTAGCCGCCGGCCAGCTTGATGCTGTCGATACGCAGCGGGAACGGCTTGGCATTCGGGTCGGCCGGGGTCGGCTCACTTGGCGGCAGCTTGAAAAGCTGCGCCAGGTTCAACTGGCCGGTTTTGTCGAACAGCACTTCGGTCTTCGGCTGGTCCAGTTGTACGTCGGCCAGGTGCAGCGCGCGCGTCCAGAGACTGTCGATCTGCAAGTTGGCGTACAGGCGCTCGAAACCGACTTGTTCCTTGCCCGGTTCGCCGAGCTTCAGACCCCACAGCGTCAGCTCCAGGCTGAACGGGTTGAGCTCGATGCGCTCAATGCGGGCCGGCACCGTGGCGTAATTGGCCAGTTGTTGGTTGGCAATGCGAAGGGCAATGCCCGGCAGAATCAGAAAACCCAGCAAGCTGTACAGAGCCAGGGCGGTCAACAAGGCGCCAGCGGCGCGGATCAATCCTTTGGGCATGAGTGACGCCATCTATGTAGAACGAGAGTGCCTTGGAGTATGGCACGGGTTTTCGGTTCCGAAGTACTGGGCTCCTTGGGAAAAGTACTACAACTGCAGGATCAGGGTTTTCAACGGTGGCTGTTGATCTTGCGAAGGGAAGTCCGCACCCGGCGTCATGATTTGCCACTCGCGTACCGGGCGGCCGGCTTTTTCGGCGCATCGCAGTACCTGTTCACGCCAGTCATCCATGCTGACTTTTGCCAGGTTGTTGCAGCAGATCAACACACCATTGTCGGCGGTGGCCAGCAGTGCGGGCTTGAGCAGGCTCTGATAGTCGCGCAGCAGGTCGACGGTGCCGAAAGCGCTCTTGGCCCACGCGGGTGGATCGAGCAGCACCAGGTCGAACTGGCGCTGTTCCAGGCGTGGATAGCTGGGCAGCTTCTGCCCGCGCCGTTGGGTGATCGGCAAGCCGGCCAGTTGGCGAATCGCCGGGAAGTAGTCGGACTGCACGAAGCCCATGGTCGTCAATTGCGGGTTGAGCAGACCGTTTTCGCGCCCGACCGCCAGGTTGCCTTCGGCGAAGTCCAGGTTGCACACCTCACGCGCGCCCCCGGCTGCGGCGCTCAAGCCTACGCCACAGGTGTAGGCGAAGAGGTTCAGCACGCTTTTGCCGGCGCTGTGGTCCTTGACCCAGCCACGGGTGTTGCGCAGGTCCAGGAACAGCAGTGGGTCTTGCCCGGCATGGCGCCCGCGTACACGGTAGTTGAGGCCCCATTCGTGGCCGACCTGATCTTCCAATGCCGCAGGCTCAGCACGGTACACCGTGTCTTCACGGTCGATGCGCGAGTTGCCACGGGAGCGGTCGTTGTACACCAGCTGCAGTTCCAGGCCCATGAACTGGTTGACCTGTTGATACAGTTCCAGCAGCTCTTCGGTTTGGAGCGACTGGTGGAAGGTTTGCACCAGTAGTTGCGGGCCGTAACGGTCAATGGTCAAGCCGCCTGCGCCTTCCTGGCTGCCATGGAACAACCGGTAGCAGTCGGTGCCTTGGGCGTGCAGCTCGTTGATCAGGTCTTGGCGATGGTTGAGAGCGGCGCGCAGCGCCTGATTCAAGGGAGTCATGGAGCGCGCCTTGCGGGTAAAAGAGGGCGCGAAGTTTAACAGTTATAGGCGCTGGGCTACATCAACCCCATCCGCCGCTGGGCGCGTTGCACCGAACCATTGCGCATGGCCCAACGCAGCAAGGGCGCGCTGCGCTTGACCCCGGCGCGGATCATTTGGCGTTGCAGCGGGCTCTGATGTTGCTCGAGCATGGCACTTGCCCAATCCGGCAGCAGATCGATACCGGCCTGCATCATCAAGCTGCCAAAGGGCTTGGCCAAGGTGCTGGGCGCGGGCGCATTAACCAGCAGGCGCAGCACTTCGCGGCTGCGGTCGTCGCACAGCAGTTGTGGACGAATGCGCGCCAGATAATCCGAAATTTCCTGCCGTGAACGCGGAACGTGGCGTGCGCCCAATCGCTCGGCCACCAAGGCTATTTCACTGTAGTAGCGGTCCTGATCACAACCCGACAGATGCGGGTTGCGATAACGCAGGTGTGCCGCCAGAAAGTTGCTGACCTCCGCCACGTGTACCCACGTCAGCAGCTCCGGGTCGCTGGCCGCATAGGCTCGCCCATCCGGTGCATGCCCGACCACTTGCAGGTGGATGGTGCGCACCTTTTCAATCAGCCATTCGGCGTCCTGGCGTGAGCCGAACGTGGTGCCGGAAATAAACTGCGACGTGCGGCGCAAGCGCCCGAGCATGTCCTGACGAAAGTTGGAATGGTCCCACACGCCGGCCAGGGCCAGCGGGTGCAAGGCTTGCAGCATCAACGCGCTGATACCGCCGATCAGCATGCTGCTGAAGTCGCCATGCACCTGCCAGCTCACAGAATCCGGCCCGAACAGGCCCGGGTCGCCCTTGGGATTTTCCAGGTCCAACTGGCCGAGTGACAAGCCGGTGAGGCTCATCAGCTGGGTTTCGATGCGGCTGCGGATAAATTCCATGGCGACTCTGGGTGGCTCCTATCGGTTCAGGCGTTTGTCGATCAGGCCGTCTACCACGCTCGGGTCGGCCAGGGTCGAGGTGTCGCCGAGGCTGTCGAGTTCGTTGCAGGCGATTTTGCGCAAAATACGCCGCATGATCTTGCCCGAGCGGGTTTTCGGCAAGGCCGGTGCCCATTGGATCAGTTCCGGCTTGGCAAAGCTGCCGATTTCCTTGCTGACCAGCTCGAGCAGGTGCTTTTTCAGCTCATCGCTGGGCTCGACGCCGTTCATGGGGGTGACAAAGGCATAGATACCCTGGCCTTTGACGTCGTGGGGGTAACCGACCACAGCGGCTTCGGCCACTTGGTCATGCAGCACCAGCGCGCTTTCCACCTCGGCGGTGCCGATGCGGTGGCCGGACACGTTGATCACGTCATCGATACGGCCGGTGATCCAGTAGTCGCCATCTTCATCGCGGCGCGCACCGTCACCGGTGAAGTAGTAGCCGGGGTAGGGTTTGAAATAGGTGTCGAGCATGCGCTGCGGGTCGCCGTAGACGCTACGGATCTGCCCCGGCCAGCTGGCCTTGATAGCGAGCACGCCACTGCCGGCGCCGCTGAACTCCTTGCCGTGTTCATCCAGCAGCACGGGTTGCACGCCAAACATCGGTTGGGTGGCGCAACCGGGTTTGATCCGTTGGGCGCTGACCAGCGGGCTGAGCATGATGCCGCCGGTTTCGGTCTGCCACCAGGTGTCGACAATCGGGCAGCGTTGCTCGCCCACGGCGTTGAAGTACCAATCCCAGGCTTCGGGGTTGATTGGCTCACCGACGCTGCCCAGCAGGCGCAGGCTGGCGCGCGAGGTGTTCTCCAGCGGCCCGTGGCCCTCACGCATCAGCGCACGCAGTGCGGTGGGCGCGGTGTAGAAGATATTCACTTGGTGTTTATCGATGACCTGCCAGAAGCGCGAGCTGTCCGGGTAACTCGGCACGCCTTCGAACATCAGTGACGTCGCACCATTGGCCAGCGGGCCGTACACGATATAGCTGTGGCCGGTGACCCAGCCCACGTCGGCGGTGCACCAGAACACTTCGCCATCACGGTAGTCGAGCACGTACTTGAAGGTCATCGCCGCTTGCAGCAGGTAGCCGCCGGTGGTGTGCAGCACGCCTTTGGGTTTGCCGGTGCTGCCGGAGGTGTAGAGGATAAACAGCGGGTCTTCGGCGTCCATCGGCTCGGGTGGGCAATCAGCACTGGCGGCATCCAGGGCGGCTTGATACTTGAGATCGCGGCCTGCTACCCATTCAAGGTCGGCACCGGTGCGCTCCACCACCAGCACCGTGCTGACGTTCGGGCAACTGGCCAGGGCTTTGTCGACATTCTTTTTCAGCGCCACTGGCTTGCCGCCGCGCACGCCTTCATCGGCGGTGATCACGGTGCGACAGTCGGCATCGAGGATACGGTCGCGCAGGGCGTCCGGAGAAAAGCCGCCGAATACCACCGAGTGCACCGCGCCAATCCGGGTGCAGGCCAGCATGGCGTAGGCGGCTTCCGGGATCATCGGCATGTAGATACACACCCGGTCGCCTTTTTTTACCCCACGGCTTTTCAGCACATTGGCCAGGCGGCTGACGTTCTGGTGGAGTTGGCGGTAGGAGATTTTTGCGGACTTTGCAGGATCGTCGCCTTCCCAAATAAAGGCCGGCTGGTCGGCGCGTTGCTCCAGGTGACGGTCGATGCAGTTGTAGCTGACGTTCAGTTGGCCGCCGGCAAACCACTGGGCGGCGCCGGTGGTGATGTCCGAGTGCTGCACGGTGTGCCAGGGTTTGATCCAGTCGAGAAAGCCCTTGGCCTGTTCGGCCCAGAAAGTATCGGGTTGCTCAATGGATTGGCGATAGAGGCGCTGGTACTCGTCTTGACTGAGCTGCGCGGCCTGGCGGACGGCATCGGCGTTGGGGAATGTGCTGATATCGAACATGAGCGGTCCTTATTCTTGTTTTAGCGACAAGGCATAAAGATGCACGCTGTGGGGAGAGGGTTCAAGGCCAACGTCCAAACGGACGTTGGCCTTGGTGTACCGGCCTCAGCCGCGGTGACGACCGCGGAAGTAGTTGATCAGGCCCTGGGTCGACGCATCGTCGGCCAGGGTTTCTTCAGCGCCGGTCAGGCGGTTGTAGACGCCTTTGCCCAGCTCCTTGCCCAGCTCCACGCCCCATTGGTCGAAAGCGTTGATGCCCCAGACCACGCTTTGTACAAACACTTTGTGTTCATACATGGCGACCAGTGCGCCCAACCGACGTGGGCTGATGCGCTCGACCACGATGGTGTTGCTCGGACGGTTGCCCGGGATCACCTTGTGCGGCGCCAGCTTCTGCACTTCGGCTTCCGGCAGGCCTTTTTCGCGCAGTTCGGCTTCGGCTTCGCTGCGGGTCTTGCCGAGCATCAGTGCCTGGCTCTGGGACAGGCAGTTGGCGTACAGCCACTGGTGGTGGTCGGACACCGGGTTGAAGCTGACGATCGGCACAATGAAGTCGGCCGGGATCAGTTGGGTCCCCTGGTGCAGCAACTGGTGGTAAGCATGCTGACCGTTGCAGCCGACGCCGCCCCAGATCACCGGGCCAGTATCGGTGGACACCGGCGTGCCGTCCTGGCGCACGCTTTTGCCGTTGGACTCCATGTCCAGCTGTTGCAAGTGTTTGGTGATGTTACGCAGGTAGTGGTCATACGGCAGGATCGCATGGCTCTGCGCACCCCAGAAGTTGCCGTACCACACGCCCAGCAGGCCCAGCAGCACCGGCATGTTTTGCTCGAACGACGCGTTCTGGAAGTGCTGGTCCATGGTGTAGGCACCGGACAACAGCTCTTTGAAGTTGGACATGCCGATAGCCAGGGCGATTGGCAAGCCAATGGCCGACCACAGCGAGTAACGGCCGCCGACCCAGTCCCACATCGGGAAGATGTTCTCTTCACGGATACCGAACGCCACGGCCGCCGCGTTGTTGCTCGATACGGCGATGAAGTGACGGTACAGCTCGGCTTCCGAACCACCCTGGGCCAGGTACCAGGCACGAGCGGCCTGGGCGTTTTTCAGGGTTTCGAGGGTGTTGAAGGATTTGGACGAAACGATAAACAGCGTGGTCTCGGCGCGCAGCTTCTGGGTCAGCTCGTGGAACTCGCTGCCGTCGATGTTTGCCAGGTAGTGGCAGCGCACGCCTTTGTGGGCGTAGGACAGCAATGCCTCGGAGACCAGCTCCGGGCCGAGGAACGAACCACCGATGCCGATATTCACCACGTCAGTGATCGGCTTCTCGGTGTAACCACGCCACAGGCCGTCGTGGATGCGGCCGACCAGGTCAGTGATCTGGTTCAGCACCTTGTGCACGTCCGGCATGATGTTCACGCCGTTAACCGACAGCTTATCGCCCACTGGGCGGCGCAGCGCGGTGTGCAGGGCGGGGCGACCTTCGGAAGAGTTGACCGGTTCGCCTGCGTACAGCGCGTTGATCGCGTCTTTCAGGCCGACTTCATTGGCCAGGTTCACGAGCAAGGCGCGGGTTTCGGCGGTGATCAGGTTTTTCGAGTAATCGAGGAAAAGCCCGCAGCTGCTCAAGGTGAACTGGGAAAAGCGCTGGGGATCGGCATTGAACGCGTCGCGCATGCTGAAATCCTGCATGGCTTGGCGATGTTGATTGAGCGCTTGCCAAGCGGGCAGAGCGGTAACGTCATGAGGAGTGCGGTAGTACGCCATCGCTGCGGGTTTCCTTTTATTACGGGGACTTGCCTTTAGGACACTTCTAAATCCGGAACGTTGAGTCTTTCATCAGGCGTTTGAGTCCGGTCAGCGCCAACAATGGCGCAGGGCGATTACATTAAACCTAGCGTGTCGATATGTCTTGGCTTTGTCTGCGCTGTCGCCGGTACTTTTTTATACCGGCGCAGCGATCAGGGCAACAGGCGAAGTGCCTGGCGGGGTCAGTTGAGGGTCAAATGCAGGTTGTCGATCAGGCGTGTCGCGCCCAGGTAGGCCGCCACGAGGATGACGATATCCCGATCCTCAGGCGTGGCCGCACGCAGGTGCACACCTTGGCGCACCTCCAGGTAGTCCATGCGCAGCCCGGCCGCTTCAATCTGCGCGATCTGCTCGGTACGCAGCTTGACGAAATCCTGCTCGCCGCCCTTTATAGCCGCCGCAATCTGGCTGAGGCTGCGGTAGAGCACCGGCGCAATCGCGCGCTGTTCTTCGGTGAGGTAACCGTTGCGCGATGACAACGCCAAGCCGTCGGCGGCACGCACGGTGGGCTCGCCGATGATCTGGATGGGCATGTTCAGGTCATGCACCATGGCACGGATGACCGCCAGTTGCTGGTAGTCCTTCTGGCCAAACACGGCCATGTCCGGCTGGACCATGTTGAACAGCTTGCTCACCACTGTGGCGACACCTTCGAAGTGCCCGGGCCGGCTGGCGCCGCACAGGCCTTCGGACAGTTGCGGGACACTTACGCGGGTCTGGCCGGTCATGCCACCGGGGTACATTTCCTCGACGGTGGGCGCAAACAACAGGTTGCAACCGGCTTGCAGCAGTTTTTCCTGGTCGGCGGCCAGCGTGCGCGGGTACTTGTCGAGGTCTTCGCCGGCGCCGAACTGCAGCGGGTTGACGAAAATGCTCGCCACCACAAAGTCCGATTGCTGTGCGGCCTTGGTCACCAAAGTGGCGTGGCCGCTGTGCAGGTTGCCCATGGTGGGCACAAAGCCAATGCGTTTGCCGGCACTGCGCGCGTGGGCGACGGCGGCGCGCAGTTCTCTTACGGTTTTAACGGTGTTCATGCAGAGAACCCGTGTTCTTCGGCTGGGAAGGTCCCGGCTTTGACTTCACGCACGTAGGCGGCCAGGGCTGCCTGGATGCTGTCTTGGCCGGCCATGAAGTTTTTTACGAATTTTGGTGCACGGCCGGTCAGCGACAGGCCGAGCATGTCGTGTACCACCAGCACCTGGCCGTCGGTGGCTGAACCTGCGCCAATGCCGATCACCGGCACTTTGACCGCTTGGGTAATTTCTGCTGCCAGTTCGCTGGGCACGCATTCGAGCAGGATCATCGCGGCGCCGGCTTGTTCCAGGGCAATGGCATCCGCACGCATCTGGCGCGCCTGGGCTTCGTTGCGACCTTGCACCTTGTAGCCGCCGAAGATGTTCACCGACTGCGGTGTCAGGCCCATGTGCACGCACACCGGAACGCCGCGCTCAGCCAGCAGCCGGATCGATTCCGCCAGCCATACCGCGCCTTCAACTTTGATCATGTGGGCACCGGCTTGCATCAGCTTGCCGGCGTTCTGAAAGGTTTGTTCAACGGTGGCGTAACCCATGAAAGGCAGGTCGGCGATGATAAAGGCGCCGTTGTTACCGCGTTTGACGCTGGCCGTGTGGTACGCGAGTTCGTCAGTGGTGACCGGCAGGGTGCTGTCATTCCCTTGAAGAACCATGCCCAGTGAATCGCCAATCAACAGCACTTCAACCCCGGCCTCGCAGCTGGCGTGGGCGAAGGTGGCGTCATAGCAGGTCAGCATGGTGATTTTTTCACCTTTGAGCTTGAGGCTCTGCAAGGTGGTCAGGGTAATGTCTGGCATGGAAAGGGTCCTCGTTCAGGCGCTTGGAAACAGCGAGTAACGCGCGTGAGTCTTCGTGTATACAGGCGCACTGTCTTGAGAGCAGTGCTTATAAGGCCTGGATTGCGCCCTTCAGCGCCGGGTTGGCGGCAGCGGGACGCCTATAGTCGTGATGAGGACACGGGAAGTCAATTGGATGTGTTACCGCATTGTTACGAGTGGGGTGTTACCGCTGTTACGGGTGGGAGCTGGCTTGCCTGCGATGGCATCACCGCGCAATGGCGGGTGTACCGAGTTGCCCGCATCGCAGGCAAGCCAGCTCCACATTGACCGAGTCAGTCTTGGGGCAGGCGTTCCAGGCCGACAAACGGGCAGGCTGCCAGCAGCTCGTTGAGTGTTTGGCCGCTGGGCAGTTGCAGGTCGGCGGGTGCCAGCTCTGCCAGCGGGTACAGCACAAACGCACGCAGATGCATCTGGTAGTGCGGCACCTTGAGGCGCGGCACGTCGATCAGGTGTTCGCCAAACAGCAGGATGTCCAGGTCCAGGGTGCGCGGCCCCCAGCGTTCCAGGCGTTCGCGGCCCTGGTCGTTCTCGATGGCTTGCAGCGCATCGAGCAGGTCCAGTGGCGCAAGATTGCTGTCCAGGGCGGCGACCGCATTGGTGTAGCGCGGTTGGCCCGGGAGCAAAGAGTCACTTTGATAGAACGCCGACACGCCAACAAGGGCCGTGCCGGGCAATTGCGCCAGGGCTTCGACAGCGCTGCGCAATTGCTGGTCCGGGGCCGCCAGGTTGCTGCCCATGCCGATGTAGATGCGTTCCACGTTTATTCGCCCGCAGCGCCCGAGGCATCAGCCGCGCTGCGCTTGCGCTTGGTGCCGCTGCGACGGCGTTTTTTCGGGCCAGCGCCTTCGCCATCGCCTTTGCTGCCGAGGTCGCGAATCATATCGCGGCGCTGGCTGTCATTGGCGTCCTGGTAGTCGGTCCACCATTCGCCCAGGCCGTCGGTCTGCTCGCCGGCGCTTTCGCGCAGCAGCAGGAAGTCGTAGCCGGCACGGAAGCGCGGGTTGTCCAGCAACAGGTCGGCGCGTTTGCCGCTGCGGCGCGGCAGGCGCTCCTGCATGTCCCAGATCTCGCGGATCGGCATGGTGAAACGTTTTGGAATGGCGATGCGCTGGCACTGTTCGGCAATCAGCTCGTGGGCAGCTTCCTGCATGGCCGGGATCGGCGGCATGCCACGGTCCTGCAGGCGCAATACGCGCTTGGGCAGGGCCGGCCACAGCAGGGCGGCAAACAGGAACGCCGGCGTTACCTGTTTGTTCTGCTTGATGCGCAGGTCAGTGTTGACCAACGCTTCGCTGATCAGCGTGTGGGTGTACGTCGGGTTGTATTCCAGTGCCTCGGCGCTGGCCGGGAACAACGGGTCGAACAGTTGCAGGTCGACGAGCATTTCGAAGGTGTCGGCGGCATAGCCCGAGAGGAACAGCTTGAGCACTTCTTCGAACAGGCGTGCCGAAGGGATTTCCCGCAGCATCGGCGCCAGTTCGCGAATCGGCGCGGCGGTGTGTTTCTCGATGCCGAAGTTGAGCTTGGCGGCAAACCGCACGGCGCGCAGCATGCGTACCGGGTCTTCCTGGTAACGCTGCGTCGGGTCACCGATCAGGCGGATCAGGTTGTTGCGAATATCGTGTACGCCATTGGCGTAATCGAGAATGCGCTCGCTGACCGGGTCGTAATACAAGGCGTTGATGGTGAAGTCGCGGCGCTGCGCGTCTTCTTCCAAAGTGCCGTACACGTTGTCACGCAGGATGCGGCCGCTCTCGTTGCGGGAAGACTGATTAGTGTCTTCCTCATCATCGTTTTGCGGATGGCCTGCGCGGAACGTCGCGACCTCGATGATTTCGCGACCAAAGTGGATGTGCACCAACTTGAAGCGGCGGCCGATGATTCGCGCATTGCGAAACTCGGCACGCACCTGCTCCGGCGTGGCGCTGGTGGCGACGTCGAAATCCTTGGGCGTGATATTGAGCAGCATGTCACGTACGCAACCGCCCACCAGATAAGCCTGGTAGCCGGCGTTTTGCAAACGTTCGACGATGTTCACTGCATAACGGCTGAATTGAGCGCGCTGCAATGAATGCTGATTGCTGTTAAGCACTTCAGGCGTGCTGCGAATGTGTTGCGTACGACGCAAGGGGGAACGGAATGACTGGAACAACTTCTTCAGCATGGGATGCACTGTTTGAAGGAATGTTCGGCCATAACGAAGAATGACCGCATGATGGGCGGGGATTCTAGCATTTAGTCGAGGGATGGTGTAGGAACAAGCTGCAAGGCTTGCGCCAGACGCTTAAAGAAGGGTGTTCAGCGGTCGAATGCCGGAAACCACAAGGGGAGCCGAAGCTCCCCCAGAAGTAGTTGCGTGCTCTATTTTTATTATGGTTGCGGGCTTCTTGTTTTTGTTGATCGCCCTCGCCATGAAGCTTCACCTTCATGACACTCCCAATCGGGAGCCAAGAGCAAACGGATTGCTTTGGTCGCTGTGTTGCTGATCTACGATCCAACCAGTTCAGGCTCTGCCTTAGGGCAGTTTTTGTTGTTCTCGGCCTGGTTGCGGGGCAAGCCCCAAATGCAACGCCTCTCCAAAAGAATCAGTTAGCTGCGCCTCCGCCGTGTTGTTTTTGTTATGCGTGAGTCGATTCGTCTTATTTTTATTGTCTTGTACAAAGCTTGTTATTGTTTTTGTACTAAGCATATAGCAGGGTGCGTGCCAACTTTTGTGCCGTCCAGCAAAACCAGGGGTTTGAGCTGGTTTTGGCTTTTTGAAGGGCAAAAAAAGCCGGGGCTTCGTTACCGTAAGCCCCGGCTTCTGTTACGTGAAAATGTCGCGGTAACAGTTTTTTCACATCTGAGGGTGTTACCTGTGGGGGCGCGCCCTCAGCTTTCGCTGGCCACCCCGGTCTTGCGCCGTGGAATGCCCAGGCGTTGGCGGCGTTCCCACAGGCACTTGCGGCTCACGCCCAGCTTGCGGGCCAGCTCGGTCTCGGTCATATGGTCTTGATGTTCAAGCACGAAGTGCTGGAAGTAGTCTTCCAGTGACAGATCTTCGGTCGGCTCATGGCTGGTATTGCTGCCACCGCCTTGCTGCGGGGCCAAGCCAATGAAGTCGTCGTCTTCCAGGTCGCTCAGCTCGATATCGATACCCAGCAGCTCGGCAGAAATTTCCGGGCTCTCGGACAGAATCACCGCGCGTTCGACCGCGTTCTCCAGTTCGCGCACGTTACCCGGCCACGAGTAATGTCGAATCGCCTGGTCGGCGTCGGCGGCAAACTTGAGGTCAGTACGGTTGATGCGCGCGCTCTGGCGCAGCAGGAACGCGTTGGCGATCTCGTTGACGTCGGCGCCACGCTCGCGCAAGGCGGGCAGCTTGAGGGCGATGACGTGCAGGCGGTAATACAAGTCTTCCCGGAACTGGCCGATCTTGGCCAGGCTCTTGAGGTCACGGTGGGTCGCGGCGATCAGGCGCACATCGACCTTCTGTGATTGCACCGAGCCGACACGACGAATCTCGCCTTCCTGCAACACGCGCAGCAAGCGCGCCTGGGCCTCCAGGGGCAGCTCGCCGATTTCGTCGAGGAACAAGGTGCCGCCGTCCGCTGCTTCGACCAACCCTGCACGCCCGGCGCTGGCGCCGGTAAATGCGCCTTTCTCGTGGCCGAACAGTTCGGACTCGATAAGGGATTCGGGGATCGCCGCGCAGTTCACCGAAATCATCGGCGCCTTGGCACGCTTGGACAGGTTGTGCAGGGCGCGGGCGACCAGCTCTTTACCGGTGCCCGACTCGCCCTGGATCAATACATTGGAGTCGGTCGGCGCCACTTTGCGGATCTTGCTGTACAGGTCCTGCATGGGTGGGCAGGAGCCGATGATGCCGATCTCGCCGTTGCTGTTATCGACACCCGGCTTCTCGGCGGCCTTGCCGGTTGGACGCTGTTCGGCGGGCGCGCTGCCGGCCGACTGACGGTCACGCAGGATGCGCGCCACGGCCTGGAGCATTTCGTCGTGATCGAAAGGCTTGGCGATGTAGTCCACCGCGCCCATCTTCATCGAGTCCACGGCCGAGCGCAGGCTGGCGTAGCTGGTCATGATCAGCACGGGCGTGCCCTGGCCCAGCTTGATCAGCTCGGTACCCGGCGCGCCCGGCAGGCGCAGGTCGCTGACAATCAGGTCGAACGTGGGAATGCTGAATCGCTCCTGTGCTTCCTGCACAGAGCCGGCTTCGCTGACCTGGTACTGATTACGTTCAAGCAGGCGACGCAAGGCAGAGCGGATAATGGTTTCGTCTTCGACGATCAAAATGTGCGGCATTGATTCAATTCTCTCGACGGTCTCAGTTCACAGCGGACGTCGCTTCGACATGACGCGGCAAGGTCACCCGAATACGGGTGCCGCGTTGGCTTTCGGTGTCAGCCGGGCTGTCGATGGTGATTTGTCCATAATGCTCTTCAACGATGGAATAGACCAGTGCAAGGCCCAGACCGGTACCTTCACCCGGGTCCTTGGTGGTGAAGAAAGGTTCGAACAATCGATCCATGATGTTCTGTGGAATACCGCTGCCTTCGTCCTCCACGATCAGGTCGACCGTGTGCTCGAAAGCCTCGCTCTTGACGCGTACCGCACTGCCGGCAGGGGTTGCGTCACGGGCGTTTGAAAGCAGGTTGATCAGCACCTGCGCCAAGCGTTGGGAGTCGCCGTCGACCCAGTGGTCCGGGTCGCACAGGTTAAAAAACTGTACTTCGAAATTGCGCCGGTTCAGGGCCAGCAGCCCAATGGCATCCTGCGCCACTTCTGCCAGGCACACCGCTTCGTCCAGGTTCTGATGCGCGCCGGCGTGGGCGAAGCTCATCAGCGACTGCACGATGCGTGACACGCGCTTGGTCTGCTCGAGGATCTGCCCGCTGATTTCAGTGATTTCGGCGTCTTCCTCGCGCTCTTCGCGCAGGTTTTGCGCCAGGCACGCGATACCGGTGATCGGGTTGCCGATTTCGTGGGCCACACCCGCGGCCAGGCGACCGATGCTGGCCAGGCGCTCGGAGTGCACCAGCTTGTCTTCAAGCATCTGGGTTTCGGTCAGGTCTTCCACCAGCAGCACCAGGCCACTGTTACCGGGTGCCAGTGGCTCGTCGATCGCGGCTTTGTGCAGGTTGAGCCAGCGGGTCTGGCCGTCCAGCGCCAGGTGCTGTTTGTGCAAGTGCTCGTCGGGCAGGTTGATAAAACCTTGCAACAGTTCTTTCCAGGGCTCGCCGAGGGTATTCAGGCGTGAGCCCACCACACGCTGGGCGGCGATGCCGGTGAGCTCTTCCATGGCCTTGTTCCACATCAGGATCTCTTGATCCTTGGCCAGGGAACACACGCCCATCGGCAGTTCCTGCAGGGTCTGGCGATGGTAACGGCGCAGGGCGTCGAGTTCGGCGGCAAGGCCGGTGAGGCGTGAGTGGTAGTCCTCCAGCCGGCTCTCGATGAAATGGATGTCTTCGGTGACGTAGTTTTCGCCGCCGGCCTTGTAGGGCAAGAAGGTTTCCACCATGTCCTGGGACACGCTCGGGCCCATCAGGCCGGACAGGTTGGCCTCAATGCGGTCACGTAAACGGCGCAGGGCATAGGGGCGGCGCTCGTCAAACGGCAGGTAAAGGTCGCGCAACGCCTGCTCGACTTCCTTTTGTGCAGCCTTGGCGCCCAGCGGCTTGGCCAACTGGGTGGCGAACTCTTGCGGTGAGGCGGCGTGCAGCTCGCGGCGTTGCGGGCGGCGCACGTTGTCCACCGCGCAGGCTTCGGCGGCGCTGGTTTCTTCGGGGCTGGCGTTGGTGAACAGCGAGATCAGGGTAAACATCAGCACGTTGGCGGCCAAGGAGGCGATCGCCGCCATGTGCCAGCTGGTGTCGTCCAGCACGTAGATCATGTTCAGCAGCGGGATGTAAAAACCCTGCAAGTTGCCGACCAGCGGCAGCAGCATGGTCACCATCCACACCAGAATGCCCGCCAGTAGCCCGGCGATAAAGCCGCGACGGTTGGCGGTCGGCCAGTACAGCACCGACAACACGCCCGGCAAGAACTGCAAGGTCGCAACAAACGCGACGATGCCGAGGTTGGCCAGGTCTTGCCCGGCGCCCAGCAACAGGTAGAAGCCATAGCCGGCCATGATGATGGCGACGATCAGCGCGCGGCGCGTCCATTTCAGCCAGCGGTAGATATTGCCTTCGGCCGGCGGCTGGTACAGCGGCAGCACCAGGTGATTGAGCGCCATACCGGAGAGTGCCAGCGTGGTGACGATGATCAAGCCACTGGCCGCCGACAAACCGCCCACATAAGCCAGTAATGCCAAGGATTTGCTGTTGGCGGCAATACCGACGCCAAGGGTGAAGTATTCGGGGTTGGTAGTGGCACCGAGCTTGAGACCGGCCCACAGGATCAGCGGCACCGCCAGGCTCATCAACAGCAGGAACAGCGGCAAACCCCAGCTTGCACTCACTAACGAGCGCGGGTTGAGGTTCTCGGTGAACGTCATGTGGTACATGTGCGGCATCACGATCGCGGAGGCAAAGAATACCAGCAGCAACGTGCGCCATGGGCCTTCCTGCAACGGGGTGTGCAGGGCGGCGAGGGCGGTCTGGTTTTGCAGCAGCCACAGCTCCAGCTGTTGCGGGCCGTCGAATACGCCGTACAACGCATACAGGCCGACACCGCCGATGGCGATCAGCTTGATCACCGACTCGAAGGCAATCGCAAACACCAGGCCTTCGTGTTTTTCTCGGGTGGCGATATGGCGTGAGCCAAAGAAAATCGTGAACAGCGTGATCAGCGCGCAAAAGGCCAGGGCGACGCGATGCTGTACCGGCTCGCGGGTAAGAATACTGATGGAGTCGGCCACCGCCTGGATCTGCAGGGCCAGCAACGGCAGCACGCCGATCAGCATGAAGATCGTGGTCAGCGCACCGGCCCAGGTGCTGCGAAAGCGGAAGGCAAACAGGTCCGCCAGGGACGATAGCTGATAGGTGCGGGTGATTTTCAGGATCGGGTACAGCAACACCGGCGCCAGCAGGAACGCGCCGGACACGCCCAGGTAACTGGACAGGAAGCCGTAGCCATACTGATAGGCCAGCCCCACGGTGCCATAAAATGCCCAGGCGCTGGCGTAGACACCCAGGGACAAGGTGTAGGTCAACGGATGGCGAATGATCGCCCGCGGAATCATTCCGCGCTCACTGATCCAGGCCACCCCGAACAACGCGGCCAGGTAGGCGGCGCTGATCAGCAGCATCTGGGTGAGGCTAAAGCTCATCGGCATCTTTTTGGCTCTGCAGGATGAAAGTCACGACGATCAGGATCAACCACAGCAGATAAGGGCGATACCAGGCGCCCGTGGCGTCGATCCACCAATCCATGATGGCGGGGGAAAACAGGTAGATCCCGACGACCAGCAGCAGGACCAATCGATAGATGTACATGTTGGCCTCTGATTAAAAAACTGCCGCGATGGTAACGGATGCTTGGCAAGCTGCAAGCGCCTTCAACTCAATTGCGCTTCGGCCAGCGTGAGTGCGCGCGGGATCTCGCTGGCATCCCAGTGTGCAATACCCCAATCCAGCAGTTCCCGTGGGCTGGCGTGCAGCAGTTCGCTGCCGGGTTGCTGGCCGAGGGCGCGCAACGCCCTCAATAGCAAAGGCGTGGCTTGGTCAGGTGTCAATGGCGGTGAGCGGTAGGATTTGCCCAGCTTGTTGCCGTCCGGCTGAGTGATCAGCGGCACATGCAGGTAGCGCGGTTGGCGCAGGCCCAGCAGTTCTTGCAGGTACAGCTGGCGCGGCGTGGAATCGAGCAGGTCGGCGCCGCGCACGATGTCGGTGACACCTTGCCAGGCATCGTCGAGCACTACGGCCAGTTGATAGGCATACAGGCCATCGCGACGGCGGATGATGAAATCGCCCACATCACGGCCCAGGTGCTGTCGGAATTCGCCTTGCACACGGTCGGTGAAGTGGTATTCCAGCTCCGGTACGCGCAAGCGGATCGCCGCCTCTTGCTGAGCATGCCCGAGGTTGCGGCACAGGCCTGGATAGATCCCGTGATAGGGCTCCAGCTGTTTGCGTGAGCAGGTACAGGCGTAAGCCAGGCCGTGGTTGAACAGGTCGTTCAAGACTTTGGCGTAGGTATCATGCCGCTCGCTTTGTCGGACCAGTTCCCCATCCCACTCGAAGCCATAGCTTTCCAGGGCGTGCAGGATCGCGGCCTGGGCGCCGGGTTCTTCACGGGGTGGGTCGAGGTCTTCCATGCGCATCAACCAGCGGCCGTGATTGGCGCGGGCATCGAGGTAGGAGGCGAGGGCGGCAACCAGCGAACCGAAGTGCAGGTGGCCGCTGGGCGTGGGGGCGAAACGCCCGATGTAGGTAGAGGCTGTCATGGGCCGGATACTACTGGAAAACCGCCGAACGCCAGAAACAAAAATGGAGCGTTTGCACGCCCCATTTTTTGTTTCTTGCATTCAGCCCGGCAGGATTACTTGCCGACCTGTTTTTCCTTGATTTCAGCCAAGGTCTTGCAGTCTACGCACAGGTCCGCGGTTGGGCGGGCTTCCAGGCGGCGAATACCAATCTCGACGCCGCAGGATTCGCACCAGCCGTATTCCTCGTCTTCGATCAGTTGCAGCGTTTTGTCAATTTTCTTGATCAGCTTGCGTTCACGATCACGGGCGCGCAGTTCGAGGGCGAATTCCTCTTCCTGGCTGGCACGATCTGCCGGGTCCGGGAAGTTGGCGGCTTCGTCCTTCATGTGGTCAACGGTACGGTCGACCTCTTGCATCAAGTCCTGCTTCCACTTTTGCAGGATCTTGGTGAAGTGCTGGCGCATGGGCTTGCCCATGTACTCCTCACCCTTCGCTTCGACATAAGGTGTGAAGCCACTGAGGCTCTGCTGCTGTTGCTTTGCTTGGGTGGACATGAATAGACCGCCTCTCACTCTTCTAATCCATTGCGCAGGATTGCAACGTCACCGACACCTGCCGGCCCTGCGGCTGCAAGCGGGCGAACTTACCAGATAGATTCGGGGTGCGCCACTCCCGGTTGTCGAGGCCCAACGTGGCCGGCTTGCAAACCGTCTTGGCCCGCCATGGCTGGGTATAGCGTGTCTCGATTGTTGATTTTAGTCGTTTTGCAGGCGCTTGCTCGTTTCATCACGGACGACCGAGCAGGCAATAGAGCATGTTTTACCGCGCGGGTTCGGTAGAATCCGAATTTTGTTCTCTCCGTCTAAGGAAGGCTAATGGCCCAGCCCTACAGTGCGCGCAGTCGCGCCATCGAACCTTTTCACGTCATGGCGCTGCTGGCGCGAGCCAATGAACTGCAGGCGGCCGGCCATGATGTTATCCACCTGGAAATCGGCGAGCCGGATTTCACCACGGCCGAGCCGATTATTCAGGCCGGCCAGGCCGCGCTGGCCAACGGTAAGACGCGCTATACCGCGGCCCGTGGGCTGCCCGAGCTGCGCCAGGCCATCAGTGGTTTTTACCAGCAGCGCTACGGCCTGAGCATCGACCCTGAGCGCATTTTGATCACGCCCGGTGGCTCTGGGGCGTTGCTGCTGGCCAGCAGCCTGCTGGTCGATCCGGGCAAGCACTGGCTGTTGGCGGACCCAGGCTATCCGTGCAACCGACATTTCCTGCGGCTGGTCGAAGGCGCCGCGCAGTTGGTGCCGGTTGGCCCGGACGTGCGCTACCAATTGACCGCCGAGCTGGTGGCTAAATACTGGAACGCAGACAGCGTTGGCGCGCTGGTTGCCTCGCCGGCCAACCCGACCGGCACCATTCTTACCCGCGACGAACTGGCGGGGTTGTCCAGTGCAATCAAGGCGCGTAACGGCCATTTGGTGGTGGACGAGATCTATCACGGCCTCACCTATGGCACCGATGCCGCCAGCGTGCTGGAAGTCGACGACGAGGCCTTCGTCTTAAATAGTTTTTCGAAGTATTTCGGCATGACCGGCTGGCGCCTCGGCTGGCTGGTGGCGCCACCGGCGGCGGTGGGCGAATTGGAGAAGTTGGCGCAAAACCTCTACATCAGCGCGCCGAGCATGGCCCAATACGCGGCGCTGGCGTGTTTCACCGAGCAAACCCTGAGCATTCTGGAAGAGCGCCGCGCCGAATTCGGGCGCCGCCGGGATTTTCTGCTGCCAGCTTTGCGCGAGTTGGGTTTCGGCATCGCCGTAGAGCCCGAAGGCGCGTTCTACTTGTACGCCGATATCAGCGCGTTCGGCGGTGATGCCTTCGCGTTTTGCCGCCATTTCCTTGAAACCGAACATGTGGCGTTTACGCCGGGCCTGGATTTTGGTCGTTATCAGGCCGGCCATCATGTGCGTTTTGCTTACACGCAAAACCTCGATCGGCTACAGGAGGCGGTGGAACGCATCGCCCGTGGCTTGCGGAGCTGGCAAGGCTGATGCGTTTTAATCCTCCCCTCGAAGAAGGGCGGCTGATCCGCCGCTACAAGCGCTTTCTCACCGATATCGAAACGCTGACCGGCGAGTTGCTGACCATTCACTGCCCCAACACTGGCTCGATGCTCAATTGCATGGTGGAGGGCGGCCAGGTCTGGTTCAGTCGCTCCACAGACCCCAAGCGCAAGTTGCCGGGCACCTGGGAAATTGCTGAAACGCCCCAAGGCCGGCTGGCGTGCGTTAACACCGCGCGTGCCAACCAACTGGTGGAGGAAGCGTTGCGGGCCGGGGTGATCACTGAACTCGGCGGCTTTACCGCCTTGAAGCGCGAAGTGCCTTACGGCCAGGAAAAAAGCCGTATCGATTTTCGCCTGGAGTACCCACAGGGCGCGGCCTATGTGGAAGTCAAAAGCGTTACCTTGGGCTTCAACGGCTCGCCGGTGGCGGCGTTTCCCGACGCGGTGACCCAGCGTGGCGCCAAGCATTTGCGCGAGTTGGCGCACCTGGCGCGCGAAGGCGTGCGTGCGGTGCAGTTGTATTGCGTGAACCTGTCGGGGATAGACGCTGTGCGTCCGGCGGTGGAAATCGATGCGGGTTATGCCGCGGCACTACGCGAGGCCAAGGCGGCCGGTGTGGAGGTGTTGGCCTATGGTGCGCGGGTCACGCCGCAGGAAATTATCATCGACCGGCGCCTGGACGTGATGATCGGCGACTAGAGTTGCACCCACAGGCCTTGGGCGTCTTCGCGGCCGGGCAGGGCTTTAAGGCTTTGGCCCGCGCATGGCCCGGCGATGCATTCGCCGCTTTCGATCAAGAACAAGGCGCCATGGGTGGCGCACTGGATCAGGCTGGCGCTGCTGTCCAGGAACTGGTCGGGCTGCCATTCCAGCGGAATGCCGCGATGGGGGCAGCGGTTGAGGTAGAAGTAGGCCACGCCGTCACGGCGCACGGCCAAAACTTTGCAACCGTCTATTTCAAAACCACGGCTGCTGTTGGGCGCGAGGGCATCTGAGGGGCAGAGAAACTTCATAACAATCCTTAAGTGCCTTGACGTTCAAATGCAAACAATTATCAAATGCTGGCTTCGCCCGTTAGCTGGTTGGGTGCTCTGTACGATGCCAGACAGGGTTTATCTGTCACATCCATGAGTGCTTGAGTAGCCCCGCCCCTGGAAGGAAACCCTGTTATGCGCCTGAGTACCAGCGCTATTGCGCTTGTTGCCTCACTGCTGGTCAACCACGGGGCGCAAGCCTCTGAACTGCCACAACGCTGGGTCAGTGCCGGTGGGGCGCTATCGGAATGGGTCACGGCGCTGGGCGGTGAGTCAAAGCTGGTAGGGGTGGATACCACCAGCCAGCATCCAGAATCGCTCAAGGCGTTGCCAAGCATTGGTTACCAACGGCAACTGTCGGCGGAAGGGATTTTAAGCCTGCGCCCGCAGGTTCTGGTCGGGACTGAAGAGATGGGCCCACCGCCGGTGCTGGCGCAGATTCGCGGCGCAGGCGTGCAGGTGGAGATGTTCTCGGCCGAACCGGATCTGCCGACCTTGAAAGGCAACCTTCAGCACCTGGGCAAGCTGCTGGGTGATGAAACCAAGGCCAACGAATTGTTTGCTGCATATGAACAGAAGCTGGATCAACAGCAAGCCTGGGTCGCCAAGGCCCAGGCCACCCAGAAGGCGCCGGGTGTGCTGCTGTTGCTCGGGCATGCCGGTGGCAAGCCGCTGATTGCGGGCAAGGACACGGCCGCCGATTGGATGTTGCAGCAGGCGGGCGGGCATAACCTGGCGACCCACACGGGCTATAAGCCGTTTTCGGTGGAGTCGCTGGCCGGTCTGAGCCCTGATGTACTGGTGTTTGCTGATCGCGCCCTCACCGGTGATGCGGCGCGTGCGGCCTTGTTCAAGGAAAACCCGATTCTGGCATCCACCCCGGCCGCCAAGAAAGGCCGGGTGTTTGAGCTGGACCCGACCCTGCTGGTGGGTGGGCTGGGGCCGCGTCTGCCACAAAGCCTGGTGCAGTTATCTGCCGGGTTTTATCCGTCCCAGGCTAAACCTGCCCAATGACGACTCTGGTTAAACCGAAAACGCTGTTTATCGGGCTGGCGCTGCTATGCCTTCTGGCAACTTGGCTTTCATTGGCCTTGGGGCCGGTCAGCCTGCCGTTGCTGGATACGCTCAAGGCCGCCTTGCGCCTGATGGGCGTACCGATTCAAGCCCAGGGTTTGGAACAGGCCGAGCTGATCCTGGGGCAGATTCGTTTGCCGCGAACCTTGCTGGGTTTGGCGGTGGGCGGTGTGTTGGCATTGTCGGGCGTGGCGATGCAGGGATTGTTTCGCAACCCGTTGGCCGACCCGGGGTTGGTCGGTGTCTCCAGCGGCGCGGCGCTGGGTGCGGCGGTTGCGATCGTGGGAGGCTCATTATTTGGCGGCCTGCCGGATGCGTTCGGGCCTTATCTGCTGTCGTTGTGCGCGTTTCTTGGCGGCTTGGGCGTTACGGCCCTGGTTTATCGCCTGGGGCGTCGTAACGGCCAGACCAACGTCGCAACGATGCTGCTTGCCGGTATTGCCCTTACGGCGCTCGCCAGTTCGGCGGTAGGGCTGTTTACCTATTTGGCGAATGACGCCACCTTGCGCACCTTGACCTTCTGGAACCTGGGCAGCCTCAATGGCGCCAGCTATTCGCGGTTGTGGCCATTGTTGATGGTGAGCGCCGGTGTGGCGCTGTGGTTGCCGCGTCGTGCGAAAGCCTTGAATGCATTGTTACTGGGTGAGTCCGAGGCCAATCACCTTGGGATTGATGTGGAAGGGCTCAAGCGTGAACTGGTGTTCTGCACTGCATTGGGTGTGGGCGCGGCGGTAGCGGCGGCGGGCATGATCGGGTTTGTCGGGTTGGTGGTGCCGCATCTGGTGCGTTTGTTGGCCGGGCCGGATCATCGGGTGCTGTTGCCGGCGTCTGTGCTCGCGGGCGCAAGCCTTTTGCTGTTTGCTGACCTGGTGGCGCGGCTGGCGCTGGCGCCGGCTGAGCTGCCGATCGGCATCGTCACGGCCTTTATCGGCGCGCCGTTTTTTCTTTATTTGTTGTTGCGAGGGCGCGCCTGATGCTGCGAGTAGAAGCGTTGCAGATCCGGCGTGGCGATAAAACCGTGCTGGCGGAGGTCACCCTGGACTTGCGCCCGGGTGAGGTGCTCGGTGTGCTCGGCCCCAACGGAGCAGGCAAAAGCACATTGCTCGGTGCATTGTGCGGCGAGTTGAAGCCGGATCAGGGCAAGGTGTGGCTGGACCAGCAAGCCTTAACGGACTGGAGCGGGCCGCAACGTGCGCAACGCCTGGCAGTGTTGCCGCAGACCTCCACGCTGGATTTCGCGTTCCGTGTCGAGGAGGTTGTCGGCATGGGCCGCTTGCCCCATCAGACCGGACGCGTGCGTGATGACGAAATCATCGAGGCAGCGCTGCACGCGGCAGATGTGGGCCACTTAAGCGGCCGCAGCTACCTGGCGCTGTCGGGGGGCGAACGCCAGCGTGTGCATCTAGCGCGGGTGCTGGCGCAGTTATGGCCGGGGGAGGCCGGGCAGACGCTGCTGCTGGATGAGCCGACGTCGATGCTCGATCCCTTGCACCAGCACACGACCTTGCAGGCCATACGTACCTTTGCCGACCGTGGCGCAGCGGTGTTGGTGATTCTTCATGACCTGAACCTGGCGGCGCGTTATTGCGACCGGATTCTGTTGTTGGAGCAGGGGCGCCCACACGCGTTGGATACGCCGGCGCAGGTGATGCGGCCTGAGCCACTTAAAGCTGTGTTCGGCCTGGATGTGCTGGTACAGCCGCACCCGGAGCGTGGTCATCCGTTGATCATTGCGCGCTGAACCGGCTTTTTTATAGGTAAAAAAAGACCCGGCAAGAGCCGGGTCAAATAACCGTGATTAGCCTGATGAGGAGATAATCTGAGAGTCCGAACCAATGGTCTTTCAGTTATCGGCTGATCTCGCGACCAGTTGTGATAATCATAACGATTCTCATTTGAGAGTCAACATCTGTTTTTCAACGACCTGCCGTTTTTCTCAAACGTGCGTTCGAACTGCCCGTAAACATTGGGATTTGTCGCAAAGCTAATTCTTCTGGCGCGCTGAAATGGCCTCCAGCTGGCGGTTCAATGCCTCCTTGCGTTCCGTCGGGATGTCATTCCAATGCACGTCCATCAATGCCCCTTCAATTGCGTACAGCAGCACTTTCGAGGCCCGAAAGCCGCGCGTGCGCACGGCTCGGTAGGCATCGACAGCTCCCAGGCGACGTAAGTCGGACGCGCTGTGGATGCCCACCGCATGCAGCCACTGCGCTGACGTCTTGCCCAGGTTTTTCAGGTGTTGCAGCTCATCGTTCATCAAGCCTCCTTGCGACGGCCGATTGGTGCGGTGGGTATCGTGACCAGGCAAGCCTGAAAAGGAGTGTAGCGCTCAGTAGGAAAAGCGTGGTTCTTTGGTCAGGAACGGCTGAAAAGCTTATAAGAATTTTTGAGGGTATTGCCGACAAGCAGGCAGGAGGCGCCCGCTACGCATGTGGCGTAGCTAGGGCTCGAAAGATCAGGTTACTTGGTGCGGTAGCGCAGGCGAGTACCGAAATTGACCGACATGAGGATCTCGTCAGCCGTCAGTTCGGGGGAGAAGTAGGTGCCGGAAATCTGTGCATGGGCCAGGCTGGCGCCTTCCAGTGAGCACTCGCGCAGGTCCAGGCCGCGCAGGTCGGCAGAGCGGAAGTAGGCGTCGGTGAAATCCACGCCCGTGGCGTTCAGGTCACGCAGGTCCAACCCACGGAAGTCGCCACCGCGCATGTCGATGGTGCCGTCTTTGGGGCGTTCCTGGTTGAAGCCGCGGATGTCGTCTTTATGCAGGAGTGCGTAGAGCGGAGTATCAAGAAGCTTGGGCTGACTCATGACGGCGACTCCTGTTGGAATTATGACGCCATTATAGTGCCACTATCGCTCGGTCGTGCACCGAAGATCGGTGACACGACCAAGAAATATTTCTTACAGGCCAGGCAGGCGCTGACGAATGTGCGCCACCAGAGCGTCGAGTGTGCCGCTCTCGTTGGTCTCCACGCGTTTGCTCAGCAGCAGCTCTTCGGCGGTCAACGGGTCACGGTTGGCCTGTTGCTCTTCGATAATCGTGAGCGTGGCGTCGGAAGGATCGTTTTTATCCGCCTGACGTTGCGCCAGCCAGCTGGCGATAACGGCCTGCGGTGCATTGCAATCAAGGATCAGGAAGGGCGCGCCGGTTGCCTCGGCAATCTTGGCGGCGGCGTTGCGTTGTGCGCTTTTCAGGAAGGTCGCATCCAGCACCACCGGGTAGCCGGCACGCAAGACGGTATCGGCGATTTCGTTCAGGCGAGCGTAGGTGGCTGCGCTGGCTTCGGCGGCGTAGATACCGGCTTGCGGAGTGTTCTCGACTTTCTGTTCACCAAACAGGCGTTTACGTTCTACATCCGAACGCAGGCGCACGGCACCCAAGGCTTCCACCAGGCGCATCGCCACGTGGCTTTTACCGACGGCCGAAACACCGTGGGTTATCGCCAGGAAGCGCGACGGAATAGTGCTGTAGCTTTCTGCCAGGTTCGCATAGTTGCGGTATTGGCGCAGGGTGGTGGCGCGTTGCACCGGGCTGGCCTCGCTGGGCATGCTGAACAACGACACCTTGGCGCGCACCAGTGCACGGTAGGCTTTATAGAAGTTCAGCACTTCAAGGCCTTGGTAGTCGCCGGTCAGTTCCAGGTATTGGCTGATAAAACGGCGCGCCAGGGACTTGAGGCCACGGTCTTCCAGGTCCATCGCCAGGAAACCGGTGTCGGCGTACACATCGGTGAAGCGGAACGGCTCGTTGAACTCGATGCAGTCGAAGATCACTACCTGGCCATCGATCAAGGTGGCGTTGCCCAGGTGGATATCACCGTGACATTCGCGGGTGAAGCCTTCGAGCTTGCGCTGGGCCAGCAGTGGCTTGAGGCGTTCGAAGCTGGCTTCGGCCCAGGCTTGCAGGGCTTCGAGCTGGGCCAGGTCGGCCTTGTCGCTGAGGAACGGGCGGATCTGGTCGAAGTTCTGGCGAACCGGCGCCATCACTTCATCCGGCGTGCCGGCGGGGTGGTCTTGCGGCACTTTCGGGGCGCTGAGGTGGAAGTGCGCGATCTGCTTGGCCATGTCATCAATGTGCGCGCTGGTGACCTCGCCATTGGCTTGCAGGGTGCTGAGCAGTTGGCTTTGCGGGAACTGGCGCATTTTCAGCGCGTATTCGATGACCGGACCATCACCGCCCAATTGCGGGGCCTCTGCGCTGCCGGTGATTGGCAACACGTCGAGATACAAATCTTCAGTCAGGCGCTGGTTAAGGCGCAGCTCTTCGCGGCAGAAGTGGCCACGGTCGTCCAGTTGGGTGAAATCCAGAAAGCCGAAGTTCATCGGCTTCTTCAGCTTATAAGCATAGGGGCCGGTCAGTATGACCCAGGAAATATGCGTCTCAATGACTTGAAACGCTTCAATCGGATGGGGATATAAAGCCGGGTTCTGCAGGGCAGCGATCAGGGACTGGCTCACGGGCGATCCTTCAAAGTCTGGGGGAAATCATGGCCGGCATTATGGCGGTTACAGTCGGTCGTGCAAACCGCTGTCCGGCTCATGTTGATCCTCAATAAAGTGCGTATAATCCGCCGCCATGACTCGAACCCGATCTCCCCGTTCCCGTAAAAAACCTCCTTCACGCGGCCTGCGCCCGTGGCTGGGCTGGGCCATCAAGCTAAGCCTGGTAGGCCTTGTGGTGCTCGCAGGCTTCGCGGTGTACCTCGACGCCGTGGTGCAGGAGAAATTCTCCGGCAAGCGCTGGACCATCCCGGCCAAGGTGTACGCACGCCCGCTGGAATTGTTTACCGGCCAAAAGCTGAGCAAGGACGACTTCCTTACCGAACTCGACGCCTTGGGCTATCGCCGCGAACCCGTGAGCAATGGCCCCGGCGCCGCAGCTGTCAGCGGCAATACCGTCGATTTGAATACCCGTGGCTTCCAGTTCTATGAGGGCCTGGAAAAAGCCCAGCCGGTGCGCGTGCGCTTCTCCGGCGATTACGTTGCCGAACTGTCATCGCTCAATGGCTCCAAGTTGCCCGTGGTGCGCCTGGAACCGCTGTTGATTGGCGGTATTTACCCCAAGAACCTCGAAGATCGCATCCTGATCAAGCTTGATCAGGTGCCGCCGTATTTGCTCGATACGCTTATCGCAGTTGAAGACCGCGATTTCTACAGCCACTGGGGTGTGTCGCCCAAGTCGATTGCCCGTGCCATCTGGGTCAACACTTCCGGCGGCAAGATGACCCAGGGTGGCAGTACGCTCACGCAACAATTGGTCAAGAACTTCTACCTGACCAACGAGCGCAGCCTCACCCGTAAACTCACCGAAGCCATGATGGCTATGCTGCTGGAGCTGCATTACAGCAAGCAGGAGATTCTTGAGGCGTACCTTAACGAGGTCTTCGTCGGCCAGGATGGGCAGCGCGCGGTGCACGGTTTCGGCTTGGCCAGCCAGTTCTTCTTTGGCCAGCCCTTGTCTGAATTGAAATTGCATCAAGTTGCGTTGTTGGTGGGGATGGTCAAGGGGCCGTCCTATTACAACCCGCGCCGCAACCCGGAACGTGCGCTTGAACGCCGTAACCTGGTACTGGATGTACTCGAACAGCAGGGCGTAGCCACCGCTGAACAAGTCGCGGCGGCGAAAAAAATGCCACTGGGTGTGACCACGCGCGGCAAGCTGGCCGACAGTTCGTTCCCGGGCTTTATCGACCTGGTCAAGCGCCAGTTGCGTGAAGACTATCGCGACGAAGACTTGACCGAAGAAGGCCTGCGGATCTTTACCAGTTTTGACCCGATCCTGCAGATGAAGGCCGAAGCGTCGGTCAACGATACCTTCAAGCGCCTGACCGGCCGTAAAGGCTCGGATGAAGTCGAAGCGGCGATGGTCGTGACCAACCCGGAAACCGGTGAAGTGCAGGCCATGATCGGCAGCCGCCAGGCCAGTTTTGCCGGTTTCAACCGGGCGCTGGATGCGGTGCGGCCGATCGGTTCGCTGGTCAAACCGGCGGTTTACCTCACTGCCCTGGAAAAACCAAGCAAATACACCCTCACCAGCTGGCTGTCGGATGACCCGCTGTCGGTCAAAGGGGCGGATGGCCAGGTGTGGACGCCGCAGAACTTTGATCGTCGCTCCCACGGCACCGTGTTCCTGTACCAGGGGCTGGCACATTCCTACAACATCTCCACCTCGCGCCTTGGGCTTGAAGTGGGTGTGCCGAATGTGCTGAAAACCCTGGGGCGACTGGGCATCACCCGTGAGTTCCCGGCGTTCCCATCGATGCTGCTGGGCGCTGGCGCCATGACCCCGATGGAAGTGGCGACGATGTACCAGACCCTCGCCAACGGTGGCTTCAATACCCCGATGCGCGGCATTCGCAGCGTACTGACCGCCGACGGCGAACCGCTCAAGCGTTATCCGTTCCAGATCCAGCAGCGCTTTGACGCGGGCTCCATCTACCTGATCCAGAACGCCATGCAACGCGTGATGCGTGAAGGCACCGGGCGTTCGGTCTATAGCGTGCTGCCGTCGAACCTGACGCTGGCGGGCAAGACCGGCACCAGTAACGACTCGCGTGACAGCTGGTTCGCAGGCTTCGGCCAGGATGTGCTGGCCGTGGTGTGGCTGGGCCGCGACGATAACGGCAAAACCCCGTTCACCGGTGCGACCGGTGCGCTGCAGGTGTGGACCAGTTTCATGCGCAAGGCCGACCCGTTGCCGCTGAACATGCCACAACCGGACAATATCGTGCAGGCCTGGATTGATCCGCACACGGGGCAGGGCTCCGATGCCAACTGTCCGGGCGCGGTACAGATGCCGTATATTCGCGGCAGCGAGCCACCAGCTGGTGCTGCGTGCGGTGGCACTGCCCCCGCTGACGCGGATTCGGTGATGGATTGGGTCAAGGGCTGGATGCATTAAGCAAAGAGGGTTTCAAGTGAACAAGTTGTGGATTCCAGCTATTACCGCCCTGGTCATGCTCGGCGGTTGCTCCAGCGTGCAGCGCGGTTCCATCCCCGTGGTGGACTCAAGCACGAACGTTTCCAATAACGACCGTATCTCGGCCACTGGCGGTTTCCGTCAGACCGTGGTCAAGCGTCCTGCCCAAGCCACGCCCCAGGCCATACCGCAGGATTCGGGCGTGGTGGTGATGGTGCCGGGCGGCGGTGCTGCGACGTCGGCGCCGATAAGTGCCGAGCCTTGGACACCAGGGCCGAGCACTTCGGGCCCGGTTAACGCCGCACCGATCCAGACGGCGCCGATCAACCAGGGCACCTACAACATGCCGCCATCCACGCCGAGCGGAATTCCGTCGTCGTCTAACGCGGGTGGCCTGTCGGCTGACGAGCAACTGGACGGGCCGGTGCTGGCTTTGCTGACCACAGCCCAGCAGCAACAGGCCGGTGGTGACCTGAACGGTGCATCCTCGAGCCTTGAGCGTGCCCAGCGTGTAGCGCCGCGTGAGCCACAAGTGCTGTATCGCCTGGCCCAGGTGCGCATGGCCCAGGGCGACGCGCCGCAAGCCGAGCAGTTCGCCCGTCGCGGCCTGACCCTGGCCAACGGCCGCCCGGACCTGCAAGCCAACCTGTGGGCTTTGATTGGTGACGCGCGCGCCGCACAAGGTGACGCCGCCGGTGCTGCCCAGGCGCGGCAAAAAGCCAAGGTCAGCCTCTGATGGATGCACGGTTTCCGGCAATTGCCGAACAGCTGTTGCTGATTGAGCGTGAATTACGCGTGCAGGGTTGGTGGGACGAAGTGTCCCCCAGCGCTGAAGCGCTTAGCAGCGTCGAGCCGTTTTCGGTGGACACACTGGACTTTCACCAGTGGCTGCAATGGGTCTTCCTGGCGCGCATGAAGCAGATCCTCGAGCAGGACCTGCCATTGCCCAATGCATCGGGGATCCTGGAGATGGCGGAGATGGTTTACGCCGATCGCCCGCTTGAGAGCATTGGTTTGCGCAATGCGCTGAAAAAGTTCGACCAATTGATCGTCGACGCTCGTTAATTGCCTGACTGCCGGGTTTTTCGGCAGTCTTGCGCACATTTCTACCGCTTGACGACATTCAGGCGAGTTTTATCCCTCCTCAAACCCCTTTAATCTTCGTTCTCATGCGCTTAGTTGGAAAAAAGCGCAATTATTGCTTGACTTGAAGGGGCTGAAACAGAAGAATCCAAAGTCCGCTGTATCGGGACTGCCAGAAGCAGGCCCGCTCAGCAGATCATGAGGCGCATATCCGCGCCGACCTGTAACACCCGCAACGCGTTACCTCGCGCTGGGTGGGAAAAGCCCGCAACACTTGGGACGATCCCAATACTTGCTCAGTCAGTGCTGACGTAGTCGGCGACCACCGTCGCTCATGCTCTGTTGAGAAGTAAACCTATTAAGACCCGTCGGTTTTTAACGGACGGTATTCTGGCGTTTTAGAGGTGAACAACGTGGAGCTTTTATCTGGCGGTGAGATGCTCGTCCGCTTTTTGCGTGACGAAGGCGTCGACTATATCTACGGGTACCCAGGTGGTGCTCTGCTGCATGTTTACGACGCACTGTTCAAGGAACCGGCTGTTACCCACATCCTGGTTCGCCACGAACAGGCCGCGACCCATATGGCTGACGGCTACGCCCGTGCCACCGGTAAAGCCGGTGTGGTACTGGTAACCTCCGGCCCAGGCGCAACCAATGCCATTACTGGCATCGCGACTGCCTATATGGACTCCATCCCGATGGTGATCATTTCTGGCCAGGTGCCTAGCACCATGGTCGGTACCGACGCATTCCAGGAAACCGACATGATCGGTATCTCCCGGCCGATCGTGAAACACAGCTTCATGATCAAGCATGCGTCGGAAATCCCGGAAGTTATGAAAAAGGCCTTCTACCTCGCGCAGTCCGGTCGCCCGGGCCCTGTGGTGGTTGATATCCCGAAAGACATGACCAACCCGGCCGAGAAATTCGAATACGTCTTCCCCAAGAAAGCCAAGCTGCGCTCCTACAGCCCGGCCGTTCGTGGGCACTCGGGGCAAATCCGCAAGGCGGCAGAAATGCTCCTGGCGGCCAAGCGTCCAGTGCTGTACTCCGGCGGCGGCGTGATTCTGGGCGGCGGTTCTGCACCTTTGACCGAGCTGGCCAAGCTGCTCAACCTGCCGGTAACCAACACCTTGATGGGCCTCGGCGCATTCCCGGGCACGGACCGTCAGTTCGTCGGCATGCTTGGCATGCACGGCAGCTACACCGCCAACCTGGCCATGCACCACGCCGACGTCATCCTGGCGGTGGGCGCGCGGTTTGATGACCGTGTGATCAACGGCCCGAGCAAATTTTGCCCGAATGCCAAGATCATCCACATCGACATCGACCCGGCGTCCATCTCCAAGACCATCAAGGCCGACGTGCCGATTGTAGGTCCGGTAGAAAGCGTGTTGACCGAAATGGTTGCGGCGCTCAAGGACATCGGCGAAACGCCGAACAAGGAATCGGTTGCCAGCTGGTGGAAGCAGATCGACGAATGGCGCGGTGACCGCGGCCTGTTCCCTTACGACAAGGGCGACGGCAGCATCATCAAGCCACAAACCGTGATCGAAACCCTGTGCGAAGTGACCAAGGGCGACGCCTTTGTGACCTCCGACGTGGGCCAGCACCAGATGTTCGCTGCGCAGTACTACAAGTTCGACAAGCCTAACCGCTGGATCAACTCCGGTGGCCTGGGCACGATGGGCTTTGGTTTCCCTGCGGCCATGGGTGTGAAACTGAGCTTCCCGGACACCGACGTCGCCTGCGTGACGGGTGAGGGCAGCATCCAGATGAACATCCAGGAACTGTCGACGTGCCTGCAATACGGTCTTCCGGTGAAGATCGTGTGCTTGAACAACGGCGTGCTGGGCATGGTGCGTCAGTGGCAGGACATGAGCTACAACAGCCGTCACTCCCATTCCTACATGGAATCGCTGCCGGATTTCATCAAATTGGTTGAAGCCTACGGCCACGTCGGCATGCGCATCACCGATTTGAAAGATCTGAAGCCGAAGATGGAAGAGGCGTTCGCCATGAAGGACCGCCTGGTGTTCCTCGATATTCAAGTGGATACCAGCGAGCACGTCTACCCGATGCAGATCAAAGACGGCTCTATGCGCGACATGTGGCTGAACAAGACGGAGCGTACCTAATCATGCGGCACATTATCTCCCTGCTTCTGGAGAACGAACCCGGCGCTCTGTCTCGTGTTGTCGGCCTGTTTTCGCAACGCAACTACAACATTGAAAGCCTCACCGTGGCGCCGACCGAAGACCCGACCCTGTCGCGCCTGACGTTGACCACTGTCGGCCACGATGAGGTGATCGAGCAGATCACCAAGAACCTCAACAAGCTGATCGAAGTGGTCAAGCTGGTCGACCTGTCGGAAAGTGCCCACATCGAGCGCGAGCTGATGCTGGTCAAGGTCAAGGCCACGGGTGCCCAACGTGCCGAGATCAAACGCACTACCGACATTTATCGCGGGCAGATCGTCGATGTGAGCGCCAGCGTTTATACCGTGCAACTGACCGGTACAAGCGACAAGCTGGACAGCTTCATCCAGTCGATCGGGACGGCCTCGATTCTGGAAACGGTACGCAGTGGTGTCACCGGGATTGCCCGTGGCGACAAAGTACTCAGCATCTAACCCAAATTAGTGAATGGCCTTACGGCCTGGATATATAGAGGAACCTCATGAAAGTTTATTACGAAAAAGATTGTGACCTGTCGATCATCCAGGGCAAGAAAGTCGCCATCATCGGCTACGGTTCCCAGGGCCACGCCCAAGCGTGCAACCTGAAAGACTCCGGCGTTGACGTGACTGTTGGCCTGCGCAAAGGCTCGGCCACTGTTGCCAAGGCTGAAGCCCACGGCCTGAAAGTGACTGACGTTGCTTCCGCCGTTGCAGCTGCCGACCTGGTCATGATCCTGACCCCGGACGAGTTCCAGTCCGCGCTGTACAAGAACGAAATCGAGCCGAACATCAAGAAGGGCGCCACCCTGGCCTTCTCCCACGGCTTTGCTATTCACTACAACCAGGTTGTGCCACGCGCTGACCTCGACGTGATCATGATCGCGCCGAAAGCACCGGGCCACACCGTGCGCTCCGAGTTCGTCAAAGGCGGCGGCATTCCTGACCTGATCGCGATCTACCAGGACGCATCCGGCAACGCCAAGAATGTGGCGCTGTCCTACGCAGCTGGCGTTGGTGGCGGTCGTACCGGCATCATCGAAACCACGTTCAAGGACGAAACCGAAACCGACCTGTTCGGCGAACAAGCCGTACTGTGCGGCGGTACCGTTGAGCTGGTCAAAGCCGGTTTCGAAACCCTGGTTGAAGCTGGCTACGCGCCAGAAATGGCCTACTTCGAATGCCTGCACGAACTGAAACTGATCGTTGACCTCATGTACGAAGGCGGTATCGCCAACATGAACTACTCGATCTCCAACAACGCCGAATACGGCGAGTACGTGACTGGCCCGGAAGTGATCAACGCCGAGTCCCGTCAGGCCATGCGCAACGCCCTGAAACGTATTCAGGACGGCGAATACGCCAAAATGTTCATCAGCGAAGGCGCTACCGGCTACCCTTCGATGACCGCCAAGCGTCGTAACAACGCCGCTCACGGTATCGAAATCATCGGCGAGCAACTGCGCTCCATGATGCCGTGGATCGGTGCCAACAAGATCGTCGACAAAGCCAAAAACTAAGTCGTACGCATCAAGGGAAAACGCGGCTTAGGCCGCGTTTTTTCGTTTGGGGGCGGGTTCTGGTATAAAGCTGCATCGTTTGCGGGCGCACACGCGCTGCAAGTATTTGTCGAATTCTTTTCACACCGTTGCAAGGTAAAGTCCATGACCGAACGTCCCGAAGAGCCAAGCCAGGCCTCTGACGCCGAAAGCCTGCTACCGATCGATGAGCATGTCGAAGAAGGGCATGATGCGGAAGGTCGCAAGGTCCGGCATCGTGGTATCTATCTTCTGCCCAATCTGTTCACCACGGCCAACCTGTTTGCCGGGTTCTACTCCATCATCAACTCCATGAGTGCGCAAAGCGCATTGGCGGCGGGTGATGCGGCGAGTGCCAGCAAGTATTTCGGCTTTGCCGCCATCGCAATCTTCGTGGCCATGGTGCTCGACGGCCTGGATGGCCGGGTGGCGCGCATGACCAATACCCAAAGCGCTTTCGGTGCCGAGTACGACTCGCTGTCGGACATGGTGGCCTTTGGCGTTGCGCCGGCATTGCTGGCGTTCGCCTGGGCGCTGGGTGATATGGGCAAGGTCGGCTGGATGGTTGCCTTCATCTATGTCGCAGGCGCCGCTTTGCGTCTGGCGCGCTTCAATACCCAGGTGGGCACCGCCGACAAGCGTTACTTCATCGGCCTGGCCAGCCCAGCGGCGGCAGGTGTGGTGGCCGGTATCGTCTGGGCGTTCAGCGACTACGGCATCCAGGGTTCGAAGATGTCGTTCCTGGTGGCCTTGATGGTTGCGGCGGCCGGCATGCTGATGGTCAGCAACATCAAGTACAACAGCTTCAAGGAGTTTGACCTCAAGGGGCGCGTGCCTTTCGTGGCTATCCTGGTGGTGGTGCTGGTGTTTGCTGTGGTCTTCAGCGACCCGCCGCGTATTCTGCTGCTGGCCTTCCTGGTGTATGCCGCGTCGGGGCCGGTTCAATACCTGCTGCACCTGCGCCGCGACAAAACATTGCCTTAATGTAATTTCCCCCATACTCCGCAGTCTATTGGTGCATCAGTTCTCCAATGCTGCGGAGTTGCCATGTTAATCAAGATCCCCAAAGCGTCCGATTGTCACGAATCGGATGTCACGCCTGAATCCTTCTATCTTTCGCGCCGCAGCTTGCTCGGCGGTGCGCTGGCCGGTGTTGCTGCCACTGCCTTGCCACGTTGGGCGAGCGCCGAAGATGCCGCGCGTTATGCCGATGTCGAGCCGGGCAATGCCCCAGGCTGGTTTGCCGACAAGCTACCCAATACTCAATGGCAGGCGGTTACGGTAAAGGACGAAGCCATTACCCCATTCAAGGACGCTACCCACTACAACAACTTCTATGAATTCGGTACGGACAAGGGCGACCCGGCGAAGAATGCCGGTTCACTCAAGACCGAACCCTGGAGTGTGGTGATTGATGGGGAAGTCGGCAAACCTGGGCGCTATGCCCTGGAAGACTTCATGAAGCCTTATCAATTGGAAGAGCGTATCTACCGTCTGCGCTGTGTCGAGGCGTGGTCGATGGTGATTCCGTGGATGGGCTTTCCTATTTCAGCCTTGCTCAAGCAGGTTGAACCGACCGCTAAAGCCAAGTACATCCGCTTTGAAACGCTGCAGGACCCCAAAAGCATGCCGGGGCAGCGCTCCAGCTTCGGCTTGATCGACTGGCCTTATGTAGAAGGGCTGCGTCTGGATGAAGCAATGAACCCGTTGGCGATCCTGGCGGTGGGTATGTATGGGCGGGAATTGCCGAACCAGAATGGTGCGCCATTGCGTCTTGTAGTGCCGTGGAAGTATGGCTTCAAGAGCGTGAAGTCGATTGTGCGAATCAGCCTGGTCAGCGAACAGCCCAAGACGACTTGGCAAAGCATTGCGGCCAATGAGTATGGGTTTTACGCGAACGTGAACCCGACCGTCGACCATCCTCGCTGGACCCAGGCGCGTGAACGTCGTTTGCCGAGCGGCCTGTTCAGCCCGAATGTGCGCGAGACGCAGATGTTCAACGGCTATTCGGATGAGGTCGCTTCTCTCTATACGGGCCTCGATCTGCGG